>QKMY01000030.1 GCA_003242895.1 Candidatus Margulisiibacteriota bacterium | reverse complement strand
AATGATTCTCATATAAATAAAAACTGAGCCATTCAAGCTATGTCCAAGTGGCTCAATTTTACATGGCCCCATGGCTCAGTTTTATTTTGCCATAACTATTATGAAACAGTCGAACACAAAAAGAAAAAGCGGGGCAAAAACCCCGCTATCTTTTTATTCAATTTATACGGCATTTTGGTGTTGCCGAAAAAAACATATTGGAGCGGGAAACGAGATTCGAACTCGCGACCCTCAGCTTGGGAAGCGCTTTAAGATACTTTTGCCAAACTTGTCCAAATCGCTCCAGAGCATGCTGTTATTGGCTTACATCCGAATTGGTACTTATCCAGATTTAGCCGTTTTTTAGCACTTTTTATCGAAAGTGTACCCAAAGTGTACCCAGAATTTTACATTAGCATATTATGATAATTATAAATTAATTTGGTCAACAGAATAAGCTTATATCCAATAAATTAATAAATATGGACATATATTTCTTGATATCTTTGTAAGTTTAAGTCTCTGATACCCGTAATTACACCCACAAATACCCATAAGATAAAGTATGAAAAGTAATATCAGCTACAATCTTACGGATTATGACGATTAATCAGGTTAACGATAAGCTTAGTGATGGTATCTTTTTCATCGGGTCTGCTTTCGGCCACCATCAGGCATATTGCAACAAGTGCATTATCTTCTATTCGTTTTTTACCCTCTTGGTTATAAAGGTACTCGTTACGCTCAAGAAACCAGATAAAAAGAAAAGCACCAATACGTTTGTTGCCGTCAATAAACGAGTGGTTCTTAATCACAAAATATAACAAATGCGCTGCTTTTTCTTCTATGCTAGGATAAAGTTCTTGTTCAGCATAGGTTTGGTATATGTTATAAAGAGACCCTTTAAATGAATCATCCTTTTCTGTACCGAAAAAAGTTGAATGATCATATGTGCGAAATTGGTGACCAAGCTCCCTTATTGCAGCCATCGCCTCATCATATGTGATCTTAAATATTTCATTAATATTTGTATCTTTGATTTCTAATACTTGATAATCATACTGATCTAGCAGATCAAGCGCATAGGTGTAATCCGTTATAACCTTGAGTAATCCAACTGCTTCCGGTTGTCCGAGTTCTTTGTTTTCAATGACAGTAGAAAGTATATGAATAGTTGACTCAAGTTCACGTATTTTTTCTGTCTGCTTCTTCAGACGTTGTTCATTAATAACATAACCTTTTGTCAGGTATTCGTTTAAAACTTTGTTTGCCCATATACGGAACTGGGTGCCACGTAAAGACTTCACTCTATAGCCGACAGAAATTATTACGTCGAGATTATAGAAATTAGTCGGTTTTGTAGAATATTCGGAATTTCCGAATTTTCTCATGGTTTGATCTTCTGATAGCTCTTTCTCTTTATATATGTTCTTAATATGCTCGTTAATAGTAGATTTGGCTTTTTCAAAAAGTTTCGACATCTGATCCTGAGAAAGCCATACAGTCTGATCCTTCAGAACAACATCAACTGCACTGTCGCCTTCTGGAGACTGGTAAATATGTACTTCGCCGTTATCAATGTTTTCGAGTTCTTTCATAATAGGTTTAATCATATCATGATCGAATAATTTTTACGAAATCAATTTCTATATTAAAGGATACGATGTCGATGCCCGCAAAAATGTCCGTAAATGTCCGTATTGTATTGTTTTCTTTAAAACTCAGTTAATGCTTTGCACACGAATACTACTACTTATCTTAAGATTCATGCGATTCAATGTTTAAATGAGGGATTCCACCTTATCCAACTCACCTATAAAATCATTATAGGTGAACACATAGCCTTTTGGCAGCCTATCTATTGTATTTGCAATTAATTTAGAGATTTTCATACAATTGAATATTGCTTAATAAACATCAAAATGTCCAGTTTTTTATCAAATAAACTGGACAAATATATTACGACTAGAACTATATAACAAACATTTCCTTCATTAGTAAAGTGCATTTTGTGCACATTACTATTTTTTGTTTTCGATAGAAATGCATATACTTATTGGCATGTATATACATTTCTATCATTGATCACTGTCAGGTCAGGTATTGTTTGATATTAAAAATTATCACAACAAATATTCAGCATACGATTATTCATAGCCATCCCCAAAGTAAACTTATGGTTTACTTTGGGGAAATATTTATAATTTATTTTCAATATATCCTGAAATGACTGAATTATCCTTTATTTAGAATTTAATTCAAACTAGTAAAATCGAAAAAACTAGGTCCGCCATCTGGCGGTTCGGTATCAAATCCCAAACTCCAGCTGAATCCCCCTGTCTCAGAATATTTTCTAATTTCATTTCTTACAAAAGATACTTCTTTCTTGGAAAATTCTTCAGGACGCAGAAACATCGTCATAGCAAGTACAACAATACCATTATTTAAACCATTATTTTTTACATCATAATTCGTATACTCACCGACCATTAAACTCATATACCCTAATTTACCAGCATTATCTAATTCTTTTTCATCAACCAAGTTATGTTCATGGACCATTCAATATTCTCACTTTCTTTTTTATAAGGCATAAGCTAATAATGCCCATTAATCGTAATTTATTTCCCTCTAGCAATTCTCAGGCTTGCCTTTCCAACCCAGTCTATAATTTTAGCAATAACCAAAAACCATCCGACTTGTTTATTTGATGCCATATTATTGCTCCTTTGGTTCACTATTTTCGTAATATTATTTATTGTCTATATATGTGCAACTTATTAAAACACTACTGGCCTTAATATACCTATTCTTTACCAAGAACAGCATTAAAATAATCAATTACTGCTAACCTATTTAATCGATAATGATGTTTCTGGTTACTATACCCCCGCAAACAGTTATAGCAACTGCTGTCGCAACTACATTTTTCCATTTTATTTACTATACTATTTATTATCCCCGAGAAATTATCATGAACACGTCGTGAAAATCCTGCACCACCAGGAACCGTATCATAAATGATTAAAGTATCCTTGCCATTAATACGAGTTACGAGACCATTTAGTGCTCGATCATCAAGGTCTAAGTATTCACAAGCTGTATTAATAATTCCAAAAATTATTGAATACCAAAAGGCTTTATTCTCATCACCATCAAAAATATCCTTGGGCCAATATTTATTTTGAAGATTATAAATATTAAACTGTGAAACAATATCGCTAGGTAATAGAGCTAATATATCTGTTGCAAAATCATATCCTAAATGCAAATTTGATTTTATTTTTACATTTTTTGATTCGCCAGTGTTTTTATCAAAATGATATCCAAATTTTTTATTAGTATTAATATATGCGATACTTCCTTGAGACTCTAAATATTTATGAAATCCTAAAATGAAAGGTTTAAACTGCATGTCGTAGGGACCTGCAAAAGTTTCTATATCTACTACTCTATCTCTATTAGGTAATCGTCCTAAGGCTTTTTCTGGCACCTTATTACAAATAAATCCATATTCAGGCGTGAGATATTGCTTTATTTCTAATGTATCCGCACAACAGATCTTTGATTCAGGAATATCTTTATCCTTATAAAATCTATTACAATGAAGGCAGATAGCATAATTAATTTCTGGGATTTTTTTGTCTTTTAAAACTTTTATACCATCTATATTAAATAGAAGTTTCGAAGCTATCACTTGATTACCTGGCGCATATTCGCCTATAGCAAGCTTTAGATCTCGACTTAAATCGATTGGTTCTCTCCCCTTGATAAAAGCAAGATGATTCATATTGTAATATCCTAAAATAAAGCAACTAAAACGTCCTGCATTTTCTCAAGATAACCCAACCTGAAAAGATACTTTCCATAATTAAAACAACCTAATGGATAA
>QKMY01000029.1 GCA_003242895.1 Candidatus Margulisiibacteriota bacterium | reverse complement strand
ATAGGGAGCGACTCGTCCCTATTATAATCATCCCAATAGGGATACTTTATTGCCTGAACTCAATGTTTATCAGCGCTAAAACTCATAATTAGAACTGCTGCTTTTTAGATGCAATATTGGTGAGGTTGCTGCCTGTAATTAAAATAATTATCAGAGAAAAAAACGCGAAAATTATTTCGATTTTGAGTAATTCTTGTTATTTTTCATAAAATATTTGTATTATATTATTTTTTATTGTAAAATTTTTTAAGATTAAAAAAATTAACAATCTAAAAGGGTTCTAACATATGAATTTTCAAGAATTAATATATAAACTACAGCAGTTTTGGATGCAGCAAAATTGCATCGTTATGCAGCCATACGATATCGAGAAAGGGGCAGGAACGATGAATCCCGCTACTTTCTTGCGTGTTTTAGGGCCGGAACCGTGGAATGTTGCGTATGTTGAACCTTCGCGAAGACCTACTGATGGAAGGTATGGAGAGAACCCAAATAGGCTGCAGCATTATTTTCAGTTTCAAGTTATTCTCAAACCTTCACCTTTGAATGTGCAAGACTTGTATCTTGATAGTTTGCGGCTTCTTGGGATTATCCCTGAAGAACATGATATCCGTTTTGTAGAAGATAACTGGGAGTCGCCGACGCTTGGTGCATGGGGCGTTGGTTGGGAAGTATGGCTTGACGGCATGGAAGTAACTCAATTTACATATTTCCAGCAATGTGGAGGACTTGATCTTAATCCGATTTCTGTTGAAATTACCTATGGAATCGAGCGGCTTGCCATGTACATCCAGAAGGTTGAGAGTATTTTTGATATTAAATGGGCCGGTAATATTACATATGGAGACATTTACCTGCAAAATGAAAAAGAACAAAGCATCTATAACTTTGAGATAGCAGACACTGAAATGCTTTTTAGAACTTTTGAAGGATACGAAAAAGAAGCATTCAGGATAATTGACCGAAAAATTGTATTGCCAGCTTATGACTGTTGCCTGAAATGTTCTCACCTCTTTAATTTGCTCGATGCCAGAGGCGCAATATCTGTTACTGAAAGAGTGGGGTACATCGCTCGCATTCGGAAGCTGGCGAGAAAATGTGCAGAACTATATGTTGCAGAGCGAGAAGCTTTGCAATTCCCTTTGATAAAGGAGCCTAATAATGCCTGATTTGCTACTTGAAATAGGGACCGAAGAAATCCCCGCGCGGTTTTTGCCTAAGATAGAACAAGAATTATCAGAGAGTATTGTAAATGAGCTGACTTCAAATAGAATTGCTTTTTCTCAAGTATCTGTGATGACGACTTTTCGAAGAATAGCCATAATTGGAAGAGAATTATCTACGCTCCAGGAGGACATGGTTTCTGAGATTAAAGGCCCTCCCGGCAAAGTTGCTTATGATGATACTGGTAGTCCGACGAAGGCAGCTTCCGGGTTCGCTGCAAGTCAGAATGTGCCGGTGCAGGAGCTGTTCGTTCGTGATAATTATGTATATGCCACTGTGTTCAAAAAAGGAGAAGAAACTGAAAAGGTACTTCCTGGAATTATAATTAATTTGCTGCAAAAAATTCACATGCCTATAGCTATGAGATGGGGATACGAGCCGCAGCAATTCATACGTCCGGTACATTGGATTGTTTTCCTTTGGGATCATGTGGTCCTTCCTTTAACTTTTGCCGGTATAACATCAGGAAATATGACTCAGGGCCATCGGATTTTTTCTGCTAGAGATGATAAGGGCTGGGCTAAAGAGATAATCGTCGATGCCATTGATAATTACGAAAACCTTTTACAGCAAGAAAAAGTTATCGTTAATCCTGAGAAGAGAAAATCCATAATAATTGATGCGATAAAAACTATTTCCGCGCAAGAAAAAATTGAACCGATAATTGAGAATGACAAGTTAATTGAAGAAGTCATGTATTTGACAGAATACCCTACAGTTCTTTTATCAAAGTTTCCAGAGGAATTCTTGGATATCCCAGAAGAAGTTCTCATTACTACCATGCAAAAGAATCAAAAGTATTTTCCTGCGAAAGTTAATGGGAAATTAACCAATAAGTATTTCATCGTAGCTGAGAATGCAACGCAAATCAGTTCTCAAAATATATTGGCAGGAAATAACCGGGTTCTTATTGCTCGATTAGAAGATGCAAAGTTCTTCTTTGATGAAGATAAAAAGGTCCCACTCGAAAGCTTGCTTCAGAAGTTAAAAACGATTGTTTATCAAGAGAAATTGGGGTCTCTGTATGAGAAGATAGAGAGAGATTATCAGATAGCTCAATGGTTAAATATACATGTTTTTTCAGCGGCTTACCCTGATGAAAAAATCAAAGAAGCCATTTTTTTGATGAAGGTAGACCTTGTCACCCATATGGTATACGAATTTCCCGAGCTTCAAGGAATTATGGGACAAAAATATGCCTTGTATTTTGAGAAAGAGGTGGAAGTGGCACAAGCTATATTTGAACACTATCTGCCACGCTATGCCGGAGACAGTTTGCCCATGACTAATTTGGGAAAGATATGCAGTATATCTGACAAGCTTGATAGTATTGTCGGTTGTTTTAGTATCGGAGTTATTCCCACTGGTTCCGCGGATCCTTATGCGCTAAGAAGGGCAGCTCAAGGTGTTGTTACTATTATCATGCATAACGAACTCGATTTAAATTTATCTGATCTGATAACTTTTGCAGAGAGCCTGTTTAAAGACAAAAAAACCAATGCTATCCTTGATTTCTTTTTGCAGCGGCTTAGAAATGCTTTTATTGACCAAGGATTTTCGTATGATATAGTTGATGCGGTACTCGCTGCTGAAAAAAACAATATTATTAGAATCCGCCAATGCCTCGAAGTGATCGCAGCCCATAGAGGAAGTGCAATGTTTAAGGAGCTTGCTGAAACTGCTGTGAGGTTAGGGAGAATATCGGATTCATCGTGTAACGATGTTAGTCCTGAACTGTTTCAGGAAGCCGAAGAGCAATCGTTATTCAGTCATTATTTCGCAATTAAAAAGGCCAATGAAGCAGCCTCTGATTTCTCAGCAATATATAAAAACCTTGAGAATCTGGTTCCTTCTGTGAAAGCTTTTTTTGATAAAGTCATGGTAATGGCAGAAAATGAAGAAATCCGTAAAAACCGACTGGCATTAGTTAAAAATATTTATGAAGAGTATTGCCGATTGGCTGATTTCGAGAAAATTGTTATTTAATAAGGCTTAGAATTTGAGGGAGAGCTTTTTCTGTCGTGCGTTCTCCTAATTCGATTAATCGATTGGCTTTGTCCTTATCAAACGAATAGATCTCTTCTGTTACAGGTTCGATTACTATATGTGCTTTTTGTTTTCCCTGTGCTGAGTTTGTTTTGAGCAGCAGATCAATTGACCGGTCAACAAGCTGGAGCAAATTCCGAGGGTTAAAAATAACATTTTTATGAGGAATTACGTCAACAGCAATAGCAACGCTTGGATTCATCTTCAGCAACTCGGTAACCGGAACATTTTCTACGAGTCCGCCGTCAAAAATCAAATTCCTTGGTTTGTCCAAGGGAGCAAAGATGCCCGGGAATTGGCAGCTAGCCCTAATCGCCTCCATCAAAGGACCTTCTTTGTAAACTATTGGGTTCCCTGTAGTTATATCTGTTGCCAGAGCTCTAAACGGAATATGTAAATTTTTAAAATCGTTGACCTTGATTATATCAAGAATGAAGTCTGCGAGTGCTTTGTTCGAAGCGATTCCGCCTCTCGTCGGAATAAGAGAGACTAACTGGTTCCATTTTAGCTTTTGTGCAAGTTCTTCAAGTGTTGAAGCAGATAACCCTGTAGCGTAGAGTGCACCTATAATGCTTCCAACACTTACCCCGGTAATACAATCAATCGGGATGCGGTTTTTTTCGAAAACCTTTAAAACTCCAATATGAGCAAGGCCTCTGGCAGCGCCTCCTCCTAGTGCTAACCCTATCGTTTGCTTTTTTTTTAGAATATTGAACATACTAAAATTATACATTATTAATAAAATAATTTTAAGCAACGCAATAGACCTTCTTTTTTCATTGCTGGTGTAATATCCTAAAATAAAGCAACTAAAACGTCCTGCATTTTCTCAAGATAACCCAACCTGAAAAGATACTTTCCATAATTAAAACAACCTAATGGATAA
>QKMY01000028.1 GCA_003242895.1 Candidatus Margulisiibacteriota bacterium | reverse complement strand
GTATTTAGCCTTTATATTTTTTTCTCAAAAACGGGAAAAATAATTGTCGTTGGACAGGAATCATAGTTGACGTTAATCATACTCTGCACTGGCAGCGTATCAATTATGCCATATGGCTGATAGCTAATCCCACAAGCAGGCTCGATTAGCTCTGTCTTTTTATCCCATTGGGTTGCTTGGCAGTCAAACGTACCATAACGGTCAGTTCCACATTCTAAACAGCCACCTTTTTTAAGTATCGCAATCGCATGCCCTGCAACGCTATAAGGCTCTACCCACCCATAAACAATAGGCGGGCACTCCGTTGTATTGAATAGATAATTGAGGGCTGCATCATCATTCCAGTTACCAATGAGTGCCAAAATAAGATCACTACTAAATACTTTAGTCCACAGTTCTTTAGTAATAAGTTGCCATTTAGTGGCAGAAATATCTATATTTAGCATTCCTGGGAAATGACGATCCAAATATCTTTTAAGAGCTGCTGCTTTACTTTTTGATACCTCTTGACCTCCAAGGATATGCCTCGAAGTATTACCCCAGTTCATAGCCTCATTATCTATCAGGTACAGGTTTTTAATGCCTGCTTGTACGAATAGCTTTGCAATATGTGAACCAAGAGAGCCTACGCCTAAAATAGTAACTCTTTTTGAAGATATTTGCTTACATTCTTCACCGGATCTCAGCATAATCTGATCGTAGTTAACTGGACTGACTAATGAAGTCAGTATCTCCTCAGAGCTATCAATATATCTTCGTCGTGTCACATCCGTTAGCTTATTATTTCTAAATCCATTAAAACGTGTATATTTAACTTTATTTCCTCTACAAATCACTGGCTCTTGATACCAGACGAGTCCAAGTGCTGATCCATTTGCGGTATTAAATCCAAAGACAACCGGCAATCTCGTTTTGTGTTTTGGTACAACTTGTTTTAGTAGATCGCAAGCTGTTTTTGCATCTCTAAGGTTGAAAGCAGCAGGGTGCTGAAATATTTTTTCGTTAAGGCCATGTTCATTTACCAAATCGGTCATTTCTTTGCTGTTGATCGGGTACATATGCGGATATAGCGGCTTACTTAGGAATATTAATACGGTTTTTTTAATCTGATCTAGACTATCAATAGTCTTGTTTAGAGCGTCTTTTATCCAGCGCTTTAGCTGTTTTTCCGAATCGCTTAAAATCAAAATATCTTTGCGCTCATAGTAGAATAAGTATGTCGAAGCATTTGAAGGAGGGGCCCCAATATATAACACCTCTTGTAATTCATCTTTTCTCCATTTGCCCCAATAGCTACGAAATTCATCAATAAAATCCTCTTGGTTAGTACCAAGCACTGATTCATTTATTAATGCTATTAGGCGTTCTATTAATTCCTGAATAAGTTCAACATGAGAATCATGCCGAATGGAAATATTTGGTTCAGTTAGGCATACTAGTCCATTCTCTTCTATATGCGGCCACCTTAGAAATAAGTCATGATTTGTTATTGCAATTCGTGGTATAGAAAAAGGGAATTCCTGATCAATAAGTAGCGCTAAATTATACTTATATTCCCCAATAAGTATGTCAAATTTCCAGCCATATTTGTACGTTTTGGAGAACTTTATAATTTCATCTGTAGTTAGCTCCTTCGCATTATATGTCGTTAGAAGCCACTGCTGTATGCTTAATATAATATTTTCAATATTTACAGATAAAGGCATTTATGCGTTTCTAGCGTATCTATTATTTCCATCTTTACTAACAGGTTTCGTTGGGACAACACTAACAAATTCTCGAGACTTGCTTTCTAAGAGATCTTTAAAAAACTCATGATCAAAAATAGCCTTCCATGCCTTTAAAACCGTTTGACGTGTACTTTCCGGATCAAATATATCTTCAAAGCAAGGCAATACGTTCTCCTCGATCTGGCCTATAAATTCTTCAATTTTGTGTTCTTTCCCTTCGCTTAGGTTAATATCAGGAAAAATAGGGTGAAAAACATCTGTGCTCTTTTTTAACCGTTCTGAGATCTTTAGAAGTGTCTTGTATAGGGCCTCATCATCGCGATTTTCGACAGCATTATAACATTCATCAACTAGTACAGAGATAATGAATCCACTTGGCATATTCCAGGAGAATCTACTTCTACTCCAATACTTAATAAGCCTTACAACCCTGCGCATCTGTTTCCCATTCTCTGTATCAGGGCTTTTTTTGTCGACGTTATCACAAAACCATTTTGTAACAGCAGCAGGATCTGATTGATACCAATCACTACTTGCAAGTTCGAGTTTGTCATCAGTCTTTCGATATACAGGCATGTCGACATGATGCCCTTCGTTATAGAATACTCTTATACAGTTAACCCTAATTTGAGGCTCTTTTGTAAATCGATCATCCTTCATTGCCTGTAATACCATTTTCCTTGCATCAAGTGCCGTCATATCTGCGCCACGAGCTCCTATAAGATCATCTTTATTAAATATAACACCAAGATCAATATCATAATCATTACTGGGGTGTTGGTTAATCGTATGCATTGCATAGGAACCTTGATTTATATACTCAGGCATTGGGTTACTATCTTTTGCTAATCCCGATTCTAGCCTTTTTATATTACTATCCCTATAGCCAGCTAATTTGTCTTTATCATCTTTACTAAGCCGTACGCACTTATTATAAAATCCTTTTAAATCAGATGAGCTATCGTACATATTTATAATTCTCCTTTATTAGCATGATTTTACTTAACTTCCAGTTCTTCCATAGAAAGGAAAAGATTTTTAAGAAAACTATATTCATTGTCACCAGGGTTTAAAGACTTGCTATGTATATTACTTGCATCAATAGCAGCCATTTCAATTAGTGTATTTATTGCAAGATCATCGGCTTTATCCAATCCAATAGCACTATATTGCTCAGGAGACTTTGCAGTTTCTTCAAGCCTAACTACCTTAATTTCTCTATCTTTCGATGTCATATGGTTTGCTAAAAATCTTGCCATATTTGAATAACCGAATGACTGTGCGGCCAAGGAGGACTCTACTATATTAATTCCAGCCTTCCACTTATATATTCCCCAGTCAGGGTCTCTAGCCTTATTAGGATCTCCGTTTGGGGTATCGCATGTACCGACAGATAATACTTGAATAGACTGATTCTCTTTCGCCATGGATAATGCTTCTATCAACCCGATCATAATTGGGTTGTTGGCCCAAAGGCCTCCATCTACAAAAGATTGTTTTTCAATGGGAATATCAGGATTACATTGTTGATTAATGGGAAATAAGATTGGTGCAGATGCGCTAGCCATACAAACATCTGCTAACTTATAATTGTCATCTCTCGTTTTATCAGGTATATGTGGTGTTTTAAATACCCATGCTTTACTATTTCGAGCATCTACAGAAGGGATACAAAGGGCAATATTTCTATTTGAATATACATCCTTTAAAGTTGTTTTTCCAAAGCATTTATCTAATTCATTTTTTAATACATCGGCCTGTGCCGTAGGTTTATTAACGTGATTGTAACTCCAAAATGCAAATTTAGTTTTTTCTAAGGTTGTGCCAGTATTTGGAGTCGGTGATGTGAATATATCTTTCCCTTTTTTGATATATAAGTCACTTATCTTGTGGATTGAAATGCCAGATGCTAATCCACAAGCAAGAATAGCACCAGTGCTGGTCCCACATATAAGGTCAAATGATTTCCCAATATCAGGAGTTTTTTCTTTAAAACTAGAATTAAACCGTTGAGCAAGTCCGAGTAACTTTGTTGCAGTATACAGTCCTCTCATTCCACCACCATCTAAGGTTAATACTCTAAACGGTTTTTTTGTCATTTAATTAATCCTTTCTAAAGTTAATCCTTACCAGTAATTTTGGTCCTCTTTGATATTTTGATCAAATAATTAATGTCTTCAAAATGGTTTATTCAATAAATTTATATACTCTATGCACAGTTTCATGGGCATTGTGCACAGAAAATTGTGCAACAAAACTCCCTATTATCAAAGAATTAATGCATATTCCTTAGATTCTATAGGGAATTTAGTAAATTTTGGCTTTATCCAATATATAAGGAATTTTAGTGCCAAGATTTTTTTAATATTTTTTGTTATTTAGGCCTAATTCCAGCGACAGTGCAAAACCGGCTATAATTAATTAAATCAAAGTTCCTACAAATATACGACTAGGTAATTATAGAGCAAATTCGTAGGACAAAATCAGAAAAATATTCATTAAAGATATGTCTATAACGTTACGACGCTTATAATCACTTATTATTATGAAATTTAGTATTGATAATAACTATCATTAAACTAATTTATATTCTATCTTGCCGAATCTGCATCGACCGGAGTATTAGGCTTATCTAAAATGTTGTTGAATTTAAAGGTATGGCTGTTGGGTTTTTTACAATCTGCAAGTTCGGTTATTTTAAGTTTTAATGGCATGGGTGTGGCTATCCCGCTAAAAATGCAGGTGCCTACTGACAATGTAGGAATTGACTCTTCTGTGATTTTATCGATGTAAGATACTGCATTTCCAATAGTTAAAAGGTCTTTTTGATTGATTAGTTGATGAATAAAATAATTATGAGCCTGAGAAATTATTGTTTCAGAAATATCGTTTGGCCTTTGACTAGAAATTGTCACAAATACACCAAATTTCCTGCCTTCTTTGATGATTTCTTCAAATGTTTCCAATCGATAATCCTTCCAATCTTCCGTTTCCCTAAAAGAAGTTTTAGACAAGATATTATGAGCTTCATCTATGATAATATTTAGGGATTTGGTGTTGGATTCCTTTTTATGTGCATTATAAATATTCTTTGCAAGTAGTAGTGGAATCGTTTTTTTCATATCAAGATTAACATCATGAAGATTAATAATAACGCAATTATTTTCGCCCCAGAAATTACAGGATTCGTTAATGATAAATATACGCTCAATACTTAGTTGTTTCGATTTTATTCTACTAATAACCGGATATATATGCTCATTGTTAACTTTGTATCGAAATAAATCTTCTAATAATTGTAAATGAAGAAATATTTCAAATTGTGAAAGCGGTGAAATGGATTGCAATTTGTCTGTGGTGATATAGGCTGTTGCTGAAAATAGATTGGTATTTTCAATTGCTTCGGGATGTTTATCAAAGTATGTAGTTTCGCCCAGTTTTTTAAAAGTTCCAGCTATCCCTCCATGAAATTCTATATCATTACGTAATTCTCTTTCGGTTATTTCATCTACAAAAGGTTTAAGAATTTCTTCTATATAGTCTAGTAGTTTAAATGCGTTATCTTTGTTTGCCATTTTAAGAATATCTTTAACTTTATTTTGTAAAATGGTTTTTAAGTATGAAGCGAAATCCGGTTTATCCTTTGATTTCTTATAAAATCGAAGTGCACGTTTCAAGAATGGTTTTTGAGTTTTTTCTGTTGCTTCTACTAAAACGGATAATGTTTCATCATCAAATAGTTCATTAAATGATAAAGGAATTTTTTTACCAGTGTCATCTTGTGTTCTGAGGTTATAAATAGTTTTATTATTAGTAATGCAGGCAGGTTTTACATATTCACCATTAAAATCAAATAATAAAAATTTACTGTTTTGTAGAAAATCGTTATGGCTACCAGCTACATCAAATAAGCCTTGGTAAAGCGCCGCAAGTGTGTTTGATTTGCCACTTCCGGTATTTCCAAAGATAGCAATATGGCTATTAAAAATGCCGTTTATTGGAAAAGTAATGGGGATGTCTTCGGTATCTGTTTTTGCTATATTTATAACATTACCTTTAGCCGGGGTTAACCTGTGGATTATTTGAATTTTCTCTTCAGTCAAAATATAGGCTTCGTTGCCTATTAATGGTAATTCCTTGATACCACCAATAAACCTACCATTAAATCCTATATATCCAACAAGGCTCAAAGTTAATAATCGAAGGTTTTTATTAGCATGTGTATATTCATTGTTATTTGAAAAATTATCTTCTGAAAGTTTTTCTCCTTCTGCTTTTCCGATAATACTAAGAAATCCTTTTTTAATTTCAACATAACTACCAACAGATACATTTTTTATAATATCGCCATCAAAAAATAAATCTGATGAATTTTTATTTTTATCAACTTTAATAAATACTTTTTTCCCTTCTACACCAGATACTTCGCCTATACGTAGAATGGCATCTTTTAAAATGATATTATTCATTTAACACAGCTTCCATAGTGCGATTAACTGTTAATGGCAATAGTTCGGTCATAAGGTCATTAAAAACAGAAAAATCAATATTAATTGTTTCAGAATAGAGAATATCAACATTATTAAATGAGGAGAATTTTGTTTGATAACTATTAAGTTCCGCTTTCCCATAGCAAAATATAATCAGTTTTAATGTTGGGTTTTTCAAAGCTCGTTTGGTAATTTCAAATATATGTTCATCAGCAAAGGAAAATCCTTCTGCTATTAGCAGTGTATTTTCTTTATCTAACTCATTGGCATATAGTCTTAAGAGATCATAATGGACTTGTTTTAACAAAGTATCTTTGAATTTATCTTTTTTGGGGAATATCAAACTAAAATTTTGGTTAAATTTCTCAATTTCAATAAAGTCTTCGGGTGTTGGCTCAAACAAATCAAATAAATCCATTTTTTCATGTTGCTCCAGGATTGCTTCCGCATCAGCTAGTGAAAAAATGATTTCATTAGCAATACTTTTCCAACTTAAAGAACCATGAAGTTTAATCAGATTTATAGAAGGTTTTTTAACTTCATAATGATAGAGATTTCCGATATTATGAATAAAACTAAAAAATTCAGATGAAGAAAACCGGAAAGTTTCATTAAGCGTCGGATTCCGACTAAATCCATCATTTAATTTTATCGGTAATCGATTGTCTTCATGTGCCTTTTCAACAAACATGTCATAATTTGTTGAAAAGATGGTTGCCTGTTTTGGTATGATATTGCTTTTTCTTTCAAATAGTATTTGAGAAATATTCCACAAAAACGACTTATAATTACTTATCGTTTTTTGGGTGTCGATACAACTAGTCGATGTGCATTTTAATTTTGTTGTGGCTACAAGAAAAGGCTTTAAAAAGTTAAAAATCTGCAACTCAGCGCCATTGTTATCGCCACCATCAATTTTGGCTTGAACTTCTTGTTCTATACTGCCTAAAATTTGGATAGCGGGATAAGAACAACCAGCACCTATCAGAAAATTTAAATGTGCCGACTGAACTGCTTTTTGAAGAATTGTTATTATTTCTTTTTTGTTTTCTTCTTTATCTATATCATATACTTTAGGCATACTTGCTTATATTAACTCCTTTTTAAATATTAATAGATATAGCTACCCTGCCACTCCATTAACAAAGGTTTCGACAAAATCTACGATCTTGTCGATGATTCTTTCGGTGATCTTTTTTCTTTCGAGGACTTTTGGTTTTACTTCTAGCATATCTACTATGTTGTCTCTGAGAGGTTTGCGTTGGGTGTAGATATAGTTATCGATGACTGTTTGCAGTTTTTCGGGGGTTAGATTTTCTTCTTTGCTTAAAGTTTCTAATGCTTTTTTATATTCGGCTGAAACATGGGTTTCCCATTCGGATGGGATATCATCCACATCCATGATCTTGGGTAGGTTTTTATTGATGAAATTTTCGATCAATTCGCGTTTGCTTCGCAAGGACGCTTCACCGGCGAGTAGATCAATGATCTCTTTTTTCTGTTTCTCCTGGTCTTCGGTTTTAGAGTCTTTGAGTTTGGCCAGCAGTCTGAGAATATAGGCGACATTTACTTCGTCCCGGTGAATAAGTTCAAGTTC
Organism: Candidatus Margulisiibacteriota bacterium; assembly: GCA_003242895.1. Classification (NCBI taxonomy): domain Bacteria; kingdom Bacillati; phylum Candidatus Margulisiibacteriota; species Candidatus Margulisiibacteriota bacterium. The sequence goes on along the minus strand of QKMY01000028.1, from coordinate 6,743 downwards.
AAAATCAACATCGTCCAGGATAGAAACTTTTTCCTGCATGGTGCCAGATTTAACTTTATCGTGAAGGTCAAGATATTTACTTCTATAGTCCATAAAGCGTTGTTCGGTCATTGCCAGGTGTTCCCAATTGAAATCTGCAAATGTGCCTAAAATATTGATTATGCGCATTAATTCTCTGAATACACGTATAAACTCAAGCTCTTCAACTTCGCTCGGGAAATCGTTAATACTGCCAACTGTGGGCGCTATCTGCAATAAATTCGACACTGCTTCAGAAAATTTTCTGACATATTCTTCGTAAGGCGCAATTATAATGGTTTCTTTTGCATCTTTATTAGAAAATAGGGCAATGGCATCATCGGTTACTGTTTTGAGATTACGAAAACACACTATGTTGCCTTGAGATTTTTTCTCGCCGACTATTCTATTAGTTCTGGAATAAGCCTGAATAAGGCCGTGATATTTGAGGTTTTTATCTACATAAAGGGTATTGAGCATAGGACTATCAAACCCGGTCAGAAACATATTTACGACCAGCAAAAGGTCAACTTCTTTGTTTTTAACTTTTTTGGCAATGTCATTGTAGTAGTTATAAAAGGTCTGGCTATCTTTGGTTGAGAATTTTGAATTAAACATCTCGTTATAATCAGCAATAAATTCGTCTAGTTTTTCCCTGCTATGTCTATTGATGAAAGTATCTTCAAATTCTAAGTCATCAGGAATAAAACCATTAGCATCTTTATCTTCCTCGTTGGCTGTAAAACTAAATATAGTGGCTATTTTAAGATTGTGTTTGCCTTCGGCTTTCCGCTTTTTAAATATTTCATAGTATTTGATCAGGGTGTCTATGCTGCTTACACAGAACATAGCAGTAAACTCTTTGTTATGGGTTTTACGGCCATGATTGGCCAGAATATAATCCGCAATTTTTTCTAACCGCTGGGATGACTCCATGAGCTCTTTTGTATCAATCGCCTCAACTTCTATATCGATCTCGTTATTGCTGTTATCTTTTCGCTTGTACTTGCCTATGTATTCGATAGAAAATTTTAAGACGTTTTCATCTTTGATTGCATTAGTAATAACGTATTTGTGAAGACATTCCTCAAAAAGTTCTTTGGTGGTACGTTTGCCAGATTCGTTTTTTACAGCATTTTCAACAAAAATCGGGGTGCCGGTAAACCCGAACATCTGGGCATTCTTGAAAAATGCCTTAATACGCTTGTGAGTTTCGCCAAACTGACTACGATGGCATTCATCAAAAATAAAAATTATTCGTTTGTCCTGGAGCGGTTCCATTTGTGACAAAAAGCGCTGTTTGCTAATAGCGGTGTTAAGTTTCTGGATAGTGGTGACGATTAGTTTTGTCTCGATGGCTTCATTCTTTTTGTTGGTGTAAGAATCGGTAAACTGGTCTACTAGATTATTCGTATTATTTGTTGCATCCACACTGCCTTCATGAAAACTATTAAATTCTTTAGTGGTTTGATAATCCAGGTCTTTTCTATCTACCACAAACACGACTTTGTGAACTTTGGGGATATTGACCAGAATTTGACTGGCTTTGAAAGAAGTTAGAGTTTTCCCGGAGCCGGTTGTATGCCAGATATAACCATTTTTGTGGGTAGTTTTTACACGATCAACAATCGCTTCTACCGCATAATACTGATATGGCCGAAGAATCATAGGGATTTTGTGCGTTCCGTTTAACACAATATATTTGCAAATCATTTTGGAAATATGACAAGGCTCTAAAAACTCTTTTGCAAATTCTTCTAACTGAGTGATAATTTTATTATCTTTATCAGACCAGTAAAAAGTCTGCTTGAAAGTTTGTTTATGGTTATTAGAAAAATATTTAGTGTTTACGCCGTTACTGATAACAAATACTTGAATGTACTGGAATAGCCCAGCAGAAGCTCCAAAAGAATGTCGTTGATATCGGTGGGTCTGGTTAAAAGCTTCTTTTAACTCCAAACCTCTACGTTTTAATTCTATTTGGACAAGAGGCAATCCGTTAATGAGGATTGTTACATCGTAACGATTCTTGTAACTACCTTCCATCGTGATCTGATTTGCAACTTGGAATTCATTCTGACACCAGTGATCTTGCTGTATAAACTCAATATAGATGCTCTCCCCATTATCACGGGTTAACTGCATCCGGTCCCGGAGGGTTTTAGATTTATCAAAAACATTGCCTTTGCTCAAATGATTGAGGACTTTGGTAAACTCTGTCTCCGATAAGGTTATGTTGTTGTGCTTTTCAAGCTGGGCCTTGAGGTTGGCAATTAAAGCTTTTTCATCGCTGATCTGAACATAACTGTACTTTTCAAAAGAGGTCAGCTGTTTAATCAGGTTATCTTCTAATATTTGTTCTGATTGAGTAGTCATAATTTTTCACTGCTTTCGATATTCCTTAATTCAATAACATCAAATTTCTTTAAATCAATCAATTGCGCATCGTTTGAATGTATATTATTAAACGTTATAAATAACTGAATATGATCTATATATTTTTTAAATACGTCAATTTCCAACTTTCCTCGATCCCAATTTTTACTATATTCCTCCCATTTTTCGATAATATCAGGAAAGATTTGTAAATCTTCTTTATTATTATTAGTGCCCAAAGTATAGTACAAAGCAATTCCTTCACCAGCTTTAATAGTAATCGGGAGATGGATCTTAACTGGTGGATTTCTATCTATGTCAGTGGAAGCTGTAATTTTATGAATAATTTGATTTTCGCCAAATTTTTTTTTAGAATTTAGAATAAAATAATGATCAATTATTGTTGTAGGTGTAAAAGAATTATTCCAAAACATAATTTTAATATATTTTTTTGGATTTGCTTCAGAGGGTAAAATTAATATTCGATTAGAGACTTTATATGCATTATTTCTAACTTGATATTGAATACAAGGTAGTTCCGAATTTCTTCTAGCTTCTTCAATTTTAGCTATTTGAATATTTGCGGCACGTATATTCCATGTAAAAAAAGCCATAGCTGCTGTAGCAATTGCGGTAACTACGTTAGATATATTACTCGAAGAAAAACAAGGTCTTAACCAATTAGAGGAACCCTGAGCTTGGGCATTAAGAGTTATTGAGTGTTCAACCCAAGAAGAAAGCTGTAATAATTGATCTGTTAACATTTTAGAAATATCTCCAACTTAAAATTGAATAAAATCCTCTACACAAACATCTGTTGCAGAAGCCCTTTTTTCCAGCTCTGCATTTTTTCAAGTTGTTGCCCAAACTGATCGATTTTGTTATCTATCTCGGTAAGGAAGTCGGCGATTTTTTGTTGTTCGTGAGAGCAAGGCAACTTAAATTTTATGCTCCTTAGATCATTTAAAGAAAGGACTTGCTGGGATGTACCTACGCTATATTTACCAAATATGTGCTGATAAAAATTTGCAAATTCAATAAAAAATTTATTATTTCCATTTATTATCTGAAATACAGGATAATATGTACTTATTATTCCGATTACACCTAAATTGTTTATATTGAATGTGAATCTTCTGTTATCACTTCTGGAGCGATAAGTTATATATCCAGGAGGTATGATGTTAAACCCTACATTATCCCGTTCAGTAATTCGGTTTTCACCATAATATTCAGACTGACGCATTAAACCTTTGTTTGAGGATGTAAAAACTTCATATTCATCATTTTTATCCGAATTTTTTTTATATTCGTCAATATAATTCCCCAACTTCTTTTCTTCCCATTCCGGGAAATCCTTCCCGTTCTCATCTTTGAAGCGAATCTCTTGCGAGAAAATCTTTTGCATGACGCCTTTTTTGTACTCCGCAAGCAACTCTTTCTTGCGGGTGAGCTGCTGGATACGCGCATCGACTGCGGTGAGGAAGTCGGCGATTTTTTGTTGTTCGGGGAGGGATGGGAACGGTAATATAATTGAGGATAAAATATCTTGTCCTACGTTATACCGAGTACTCCCACCTGACTTGGATGTTATTAAATCTCTTGATAAGCTAGTTTTTAATAATTTATTTAGAAAAATCGGGTTGTATTCGCCAATTTTTTTTCCTCTAATTACAAATCCACCAAAAATGGCAGGCCTATTTCTATCCAGGTAAACGCATGCCGAACCAACTTCTTCTCTAGTTTCTGAACTTCTTTGAAAAAGAATATCTCCGAAGTTAACAAGATAGTTATTTACCGTAGCATCGTCTATATCTACACTTCCGACTATCTTATCATAAGTTATATATTCATTATTTAATATATCTAACACATTTATAAATTTAACGCCTTTGCCATATTGTTCTTTTTTAGCGTTTAATCCGTTTTTAAATTCTAATAATCCTTCCAACTTCTTCTCTTCCCACTCCCCCACAAACCCAGGAAAGCGCAATTTTGGCACTCTTTTTTTAACCTTATCCATTAAAACGGCCTCGCTATTCCAAGTTCATTACAAAACCCGGCAATTACTTTGTCTGTGTCTTGCATTTCAGTATCAAGATCAACTAGCTCTTTGGCTACCTTATCGAGATCAACCGCCTCTTCTTCTTCAAACGTATCCACATAACGGGGAATATTGAGGTTGTAATCGTTTTCTTTTACTTCCTGTAGCGTAGCAACATAACTGTATTTGTCTTCTATTTTGCGTTCTCTGTATGTAGTAACAATCTTCTCGACATCCGCATCCCGCAAATTGTTCTGATTCTTGGCTTTCTCAAAATGCTGGCTGGCATCGATAAAGATAATATCATCAGGTGTTTCCCTGCATTTTTTGAGTACCAAAATACAGGTTGGAATTGACGTGCCATAAAAAACATTCGCCGGCAGCCCGATAACCGCATCCAAATAATTACAATCTTCGATCAGGTACTGCCGAATATGCCCTTCTGCCCCGCCCCGGAACAAAACCCCATGAGGAAGCACGACCGCCATTATTCCGTTGTCCGCTAAATGATGTATCATGTGCTGCACAAAAGCAAAGTCTGCCTTGGAGCTTGGCGCCAATTTGCCATATTGGCTAAACCGGTCATCACTCATAAATAGTGGATTGGCACTCCATTGGGCTGAGAAAGGTGGATTAGCAACCACGGCTTCAAACTGCATATCTATATGTTGTGGGTGTTCAAGAGTATCTTCCTGCTTGATATCAAAATGAGCAAAATGTACATCATGCAGAATCATGTTCATTCGCGCCAGGTTGTATGTAGTGCGGTTAAGCTCTTGGCCGTAGAAGTTGGAAACTTCTTTGACTTCTTTCGCAACACGCAATAACAACGAGCCAGATCCGCAGGTCGGGTCATAAACGGATTTGAGTTTAGTCTTGCCGGTAGTCACAATTTTGGCAACAATTTTTGATACTTGTTGCGGGGTGTAAAACTCCCCGGCTTTTTTACCGGCACCGCTAGCAAACTGCCCGATCAGATATTCATAAGCATCGCCCAGGACATCGGACTCACTATCTTTAAGATTGAAATCGATTTTATCCAGGTGTCCCAGGACTTTGGCAATTAAGTCATTTTTAGCTTTCTCTGTTCGGCCCAACTTTGTAGAGGTTAAGTCCAGGTCTTCAAATAGCTTGTTAAAATCATCTTCGCTATCGGTCCCCATGGTGCTCTGTTCAATATGATTAAGGATTTGGGTTAATTCATCCAGAATAAAATTTGATGCGTGTTCTTCTCCATCCTCTGGGTCAGACTTTAGCCCACCCTTTCGCGCGATCTCGCTGAATAGCTCGGAAGGCTTGAGAAAATACCCTAGCTTGAGGAGCGATTCTTCTTTAACTGCCTCCAGGTATTCTTTTCCTTTTGTGCTATCTTCTTTAATATCCTCGTATATGATGCCATCTTCTTTAAGAATCTCATTAGCATAAATGTGCATTTTTTCTGAAAGGTATTTGTAAAAAATAAATCCGAGAATATAGTCCCGAAACTCGTCCGCATCCATTTTCCCCCGGAGGGTGTTGGCTATATTCCAGAGTTGCTGTTCGAGTTGTTGCTTTTGGTCTTCGGTCATGGGGTTTCCTTTATAAGACATTAAAATAATAAACTTATTATATATTACACGAGGAATAGCGATAAAAGTATAGATTTAAGCAAAATATTTTATTCAATTGCATAGGAATATAGGCATACTGCACATGAAACTGTGCAATTTATCGGGTTTTGCTAATTATTACGTCTTGGGGTAGCGCCAACATTTTAGGAAAAATATACGCTAAGGATAAAGCGGTTTGGTTACTCCTATTAATAAATCGCAATCAAAAATTTAGCTGATTAATATTGAGTGATTTAATTATTTTATAAACTTCATTAAGCCGATTAGTATTCCCAGGGTAACAGTTAATCATAATTTCTGCGTTTTTTGTTAGTATAAATATAGTTCTGAAAATGCCATCGATTGAACTGTCGTTATCATAATATTTTGGTTCGAATTTGATATTTTTACATAATCCATTCGCATATTTTAAATCTTTTACATCTATATCTTTAATGTTGTCTGCTTTAAATGATTTTATCCAGGTAGTATAAGATTTTTGGAGTCTTTTTTTGATTAAAATTTCTAATTTCACATCGTCTTTTTCAACTGGCCAGCCAATTTTTTCTAAAGGAACTTTTGCAACATCGTAGCTAAAAATAAATATAGCTGCACCTCTTACTAATTCTTCTGCGCTGGTGTTATTTCTCAGAATAATCCGGCTTAATGTTGCTGAATAATCTGGCCGATTCAAAATAAACCGGCCAGATTGAGAA
>QKMY01000027.1 GCA_003242895.1 Candidatus Margulisiibacteriota bacterium | reverse complement strand
GTCGACTAGCAGCAATTATATTGGGTATGCGGTTAATAACTATATTAATATTATTGATTGGGGTGGGAATAAGATCGAGACAATAACTACTAATGTTGATGGTGATGGTGAATTTTTTGATTGGTCGCCTGATAGCAAGGAAATTGTTTTTGAAAATAATTCTTCTGGGAATATTTTTATATCAAAATATAATTTTGAAATGAAAGTAATGAATATATTAACTAAAGGGGAATTCCCATCGTGGAAAATAAATCAAAACATTGTATATGTTTTTTATAATGGAAGTACGTATTTATTATACCAGTTGGATTCGAATAATCAGGTTATTCCGTCAAACGTTGATATTTATGGAAAGTTTTATCCACAATACATTAATAATGGTAATGAGATAGCTTTGTTTTCTAATGATGGTTATTTATATAAGTATAACTTGAATTATGATTATGTTGCGTCTTCTAATATTTCATTAACAAATTTTTTAAGAGTAAACTTAAATTTATCCGGCAATAAAATAGTGTATGACATAGAGCATAAACATATTGGGATTACAGATATTGATGGGGCAAATAAAAAACAAATAAAATGAAGAAGATACTAATAATTTTAATCCTAATATTGATAATGATTAATGTTTCTTTTGCTACAGAAAGGCAAAAGAAGCTTAAACCTGCGCCTAATTATCAATTCATGATGGTACATGGTGTATCTTCATGGGATGTCGAGTGGTATAAAGATGGTGTAGTTGATTGCCTGGAAGAAATGGGTATCCCTACATTTAATATACATGCATATTCTCAGAATTTCCCAGAACAATCGGCTTTTATTAATGCAAGAGAATTCGGTGATCGCTCATATACAGGCCCCAGAAGAAAATTCGGATCAAACACCAACGATCAGGATACTCCCAAATGTAGTAGTAAATATGATACACGTAACAAATCTTGGATTGATATGGCACAGGAAGATTTTAAAAACTCTTATGAGCTAAACACGGCAATTGCTTTGGATGGAATTTATTATTCTAAGTCAAATCCGATAAATATTAGTAACATTCCTACACAGAATTTTATATTAACCCATAGTTACGGGAATATGGCTGTGCGTGGATATTTATGTTCTGGACAATTCCCTGAAAGAGCGCCAAATTCATTGGAGATTGTTGATTTTGTTGGTAGTGGATTACAAAATAATCAATGGCAAATTGAGCCGAATGATTATCAAGACAGATTTGTGAAGAATAGTTTTTATCAGGATGATGTGACTAAGGTAATATTTTTGGCTCCACCATTTACTGGCAGTGATATGGCTGCGTTAGCCTCAATTAAGGCAATTGCATTTTTATTTGTTCAGAGCGGGCAACAAATAGGTCTTGGCCCATATTTGATGCCGATTTTTGGAGATTTGGTTGGAGCTATTACAGAAGGTAATGTTCAAAAAGCATATGGCAGTTTCGGGAGAATGCTCAAAATTATATCTGATCATAAAGATGAGCTTAAAAACATTGATATGAATAAGCTATTGACTGATCCCGTCGGGTCGCTTAATAGCGTGGATGATTTCGTCGAACCATTAGCGCCTGTCTTGAGGCAGAATTCAAAAGATTTTATCAAGGCAGAGGCAATACTTAGAATGGTTAATATGATTAAAGATTCAAATATGTTGCGAATCTTGCCGTATCAGTATTATATGATGGCAAATAAATATGCTTTTTCTAGAATATATTATGCTCTTTTGCAGGAAAATGGAGGCTGGAACCGCCCTATGTTTTCAACCTTTACTTATCCTGGGTGGGATGAAATCCTGAGCGTTGTTAATCCAGCTTTTGGAGACATTTTGCCATTAGGATCAACGGTATGGAAATATGCAAATGCCGATATGAATACTCAGTATGACCGGCCAATAATTAAAGTAGGCTATGGAATTGGGTCGCCTTTAAATTCAGTCGAATCAATAGTTGAAGTTGGACTTGCCAGAGCTGGAGGGGGTTTTGGATTAGGAGCATTAAAGTCAGCTAAAATTTTTAATGGTTTTGGTGTTAACAAGGAAGAAGAAAAAGAGATCGAAGATAGCGCATATATTATGGGAAGTCTTAAATGGTCGGGGTTAAGTACCGAGACAGAAAAAGCTATGTCCTTATGGAGTAAATCATTTTTGTCATTGGATATGTCGAAGAATACGATTATGAACAAAATCGGTAACGATTTAAATATACCGGTATCTGCCCCTTTAGAGAATGGGGATGGCGCCGTACCAGAGTGGAGTTTTAAAGGTAAATATAATTATGGAAATAGATTGGGCGGAATTGTAGATTACTCAGATGATGCTACTATTCCATTTTTAAAGGATGCAACATTTCATCCATATTTGTTCAAACCAGAAAGATTCGAGAGTTTTATAAAAGACGATTTCCCAATGCAAGTAGCAGCAGCAGATGCCGCATACTTGTTGATGGTATATAATCCGTTTTGTCCAATTAGTCCTGACATTGCGAAATGGATACAACTTGCACCTGCAATATCATTAATAAATAACATTGATGAGAATGCTAATTCAATTAGTGAAGTGGTTTTAGCGCATCCCGCCATCCGTAAGAAACACGAATTCATCGAAAACTTAATGTACGAAAAACCCGAGCTAACCTGCCTCGAAAACGACGTACGTATAGCAACAAACAATGTTGCGTGGTCAGGGTTGTTCCTTGAGAGCATAAGTAAGAACTCAGATATCGATTTCCCGGGTAATGTGATCGCGGATTATACGGATGCAAGCAAGCACCACGCGGATGTGCTACGTGTATATGTGCCGTCCGGCAGTACGAATATCACTAAATATTACGAACGTATGGCAACAGTCAATCCAGACTTCGTCAAAGACGAAAACGAAGAAACCGCTGAAGATATTCTATTTAAGTTCGATAATTTCACGCGACCAGTGGCACTTAGAACATTCGCAACTAAAGCACAATCGATGATCATGCGTAATGTCGTTTATGAGTTGCTACCTGAAAAAATGAAAGAGCTATCATATTCATATAATTTCGCTGCATGGAAATCGCTATTACCCGTAGGGGCGAACGGCGGTTCGCCCAATCAAGTCGACCGCTGGGGCCGCACCCAGACCGGAGTTTTAGACCTCGCCGAAGGGCAAAACATTCTGACCTTTAAGCTGGCGAACAAGGTGGGAATGAGTAATAATCAGTTTCTCCGCATCATCAAGAGCAGTACGCCCATGCTACCCC
>QKMY01000026.1 GCA_003242895.1 Candidatus Margulisiibacteriota bacterium | reverse complement strand
GAAGGGCAAAACATTCTGACCTTTAAGCTGGCGAACAAGGTGGGAATGAGTAATAATCAGTTTCTCCGCATCATCAAGAGCAGTACGCCCATGCTACCCCAGAATATGACCCCGGTCGAGAATATGGCAACAAGCAATTGCAGCCCAATGATCTCAGTGCAATTCAAAAATATACAATTCGAGAGCAACCCGACAACCATCAATTTCGTCGACAATTTTATAGTAGACGGCTTCGAAGCGAACGGCGGTTCGCCCACTTTCACCCCGCTGCAAGTTGCGTACGACTACGGTACAACCAGCAACCTGGTTAACGGGTTTACACTAAGCACGCACGGCAGTGGACTATCCGAAGGCAGACACGAAGTCACCGCGCGAGTCCACGACGCCTACGGTCACACCATGCAAGCCATCTGGCCATTCTGGGTAGACACAACCCCACCGGTAATCAAGACCAACAAACAAGAATTGTGGATATCAGATGTACGGGCGCGCCGGTGGCACGCCCCTGAACCGCAACCCAGCGGAATTACCTATACCGTCTCCGATAACATCTCAGAAATCGTCAAAAACGTTACCTTTTCGCTAAAGAAAAATCCTGATGACGTGCAAGCGATTCTGTCCTATCCAACCAACAACCTGGAACTGCTCGGCAGGGTAGAGCAGACCATCAAGCTTTTTGATACACTAGAGGATTACTCCGCAGTATCCCCGAACGGGACTTATTATTTCTGTATCAGAGCGCAAGACCATGCCGGGAATGTTGCCCAGACCATAATTACCGTGAATATCGATAGCACGCCGCCCTCAGTTACGGGATGTGGTGTCTCTCCAATGATCGCTAATCGGTCGAATCCGAATATCGAGCTGTCCGGTCGCTGTAATGAACCGGCTGCAGGCTATACCCTGCTCAGCAATAAGAACGGGAAGACCTATACCTTTCCTCTAGCCGTCACACGTAATAATGACGGATATATATTCACAGGCAGTCAATCTTTGCAATCGATGGGGCTGGAAACAGGAACGTATAATATAACCATCCACCTGGCAGACCAGGCCGGGAATGAGAGCGTCACTGCTTTAGGAACATGTCCTTTTATCTATGACACGAGTCCTCCCATTGTCATTAATGCAGTTGCCAATCCTTATGTGCTCAGAGATGGTACAAGCACAACAGTTACGTTCAATATCACCAGAGATAATTATGAAGATGCACAGGCTGTTGTTGTCGAGGTCTACGTTGAGGACTTGCAATCCGGAGCTGTAACCTCGGTGAATAGTGATAATAATTATAGGTATACCCCGCCATTAAATGCGTACGGCACGTACCGCTACGTTATAACTGCGACTGATGTGGCCGGGAACAGCGGGCGAGGATACTCTGAGTTTGTGAAAGGCGGCATTAAGCCGGAGATAGTTTATCCTACGGGGACATCAGCCCATCCGGCAGGAGTGAGCGGAGTCACTGCGATCAAAGGCCGTGCCCTGGACCCTGACTGGACTAATAACGCAGATTTCGCCAAATATTCAATTTTTTATCGACCTTTACCATTTTGCGAGGTATCAGTTAATGACTTCCGTTCCTCGCAACTCGGCGGTGGCTGGCGGGATAAAGAGACGAGTGGAAATGTCGTTATGGTGCCCCGTGAGAATAGATTGGGAGCCGAGAATGTTTCCGGCAGACCGGTCAGCAATTATGGAGTGCTGGGGTACATTAATACCTCTCTGCTACCGCCTAAGGCCTACCAGATCGCAGTAGTCGTGGAAGAGACCAATGGCAACTGCACGGTGGATGTCCAGGTAATCAACGTAGTCCCGGAACCTGCGTTATCGGTTTCCGATTACCCGTCGATCGATCTGGATGTACCTGGGAACTGTAATATAACTGACGAAACATCTTTGACCTGTTCATTTTTTATAATAAACCAGCCTGCGAACGTTAATGTCGATATCTATAACCAGTCCGGACAGGTAGTATTCCATAGGCTTTACTCTAACATAGTGAATAACGATTACTATGGTACCCCGTCATTTGAGGATAAAGATTCGGGGATTTTTATCTGGAAGAATGAAGACGGTGTTCATGTAGAATTCCGTAAGGGGGCTCAAGGCCATAATTACAAGGGCATGATAATGAATGAAGGGCCCGGTATCAGCGAACCTCTTATTAACTTCGAAGTGAACACTTCCTCGAACGAAAAGTCGATTTTTATTTCAGGGAACCCAAAGAAAACGACGGTTATCCTGTCGGAAGTAGATGGCTCCTTTGACCATTTTACGAGTTTCACTCCATATCTGTTTATTGGCAAGAACAAGAAACCGCTCACTATGCCGATGACAACTATTGATCAAAGCAATAGCAATGTTCAGCAAATTGTATTCAATGGCAGGTTGCCTACGGGCGAATATATACCTAACGGCGATTATACTGTTGAAGCGAGAGCTGAAGGGAATGACCGGCATATAGTTACCATGAACAAACCTATCTACCTGACGACTCCCTTATCGAAAAGTGTAACCAAACAACCGTCAGGGTTCGATCCGACTTCAAGTGGCCTCAATTATACTCAGTTCGGAGTGAAGCTGAACAAAACAGCCTATATCCGATCATTCGTGAAAAAGCAGAATCATGAGGTCGTTTGTATCATTGAGGGCACCGCAACCACCTGGAACAGCGGGGAACATGAGGTCATCTGGAGAGGCAACTCTGGCACTCCTCACGGTGTTGAGCGGGTCCCTAACGGCACCTATTATTTTGAAGTACAGGTTGCTGGAGAGCCTGAGGATTTTAATGTGAATAACATCCGGATAGTCACCTCGAATCCTTTTACTGTCTATACTGCCGTGGCAGGAAACGCACTAATCACCAAAATCAACGGGGTAACAGTGAACGAACAGAATATTGTTTCTCCTAATTCCTGGTATAGCGTGAAGCTGGACATTGAAGGTGATCTTTATGAACCATTGAACTATTCATATAATCTCGGACTTATATCCGCCAGGCAATATGTGCGTGCCTACCCGTATGAGCCATTTGCGCTGCTTGCGCATCGAAGGTTCAACCAGGTTAATATCTTCGCCCGGGGGACCCATCAGGGACGGTGGAAGCGCTGGGAAGGTGTCTGGAACGGAAAATGGCATGATAAAGATTTTATTAAAGACCAGAACTATACACAGAATTTCACGCGTGATAAACAGGCATATTATAGCCCTCTCAACGTATTTAGGGCCACGACGGAATTTGGTCGTTATACCAACGATCCGAGATGGGTAGGTTATGATAATGTGCACTTGGAGTTCCGCGACAAGCATAATTCATTTGCTTTAGATACGATAGATATTGAACCCATTCGTATCAGCTATCCGTTTCAAAGCTACGAAGAAATATATCAGGAGCAGACGTCCGCGAACCCTACACCTATTGATCATGAGAATCCTGATCCTGCCGAAGTGGCAAGACAGTCTGCCGCTCGCAATGAATACGAAAGAAGAAAGGATGCAGCTATAAGCGGTACCTTACTGAGTGAGATCCGGAAGTATAACAATTATAAGCTCAAGACAAGTGATAAAGGGATATTCAAAGGCCTGGTGCTTTATATCGAAGAGGACCAGAATATACACACGATTTTCATGATCACGTTGGAGCAGCCGATAGAATACTCCCGGCTGACGAACCGCTTCGCTCCCTGGTATGGGTATGTCCGGAAAGGGAGACGGCTTGATCGCGATTTCAAGTCTCTGTTTAATCAACCGGCATTCCTGGGGTTCCCGGGGAATGACTTCTTTTCCGGTCCTAATATACAAGCATCACATAATATCGATGCGTTGAGTATTGCCTATCCTGTAGATGACGGAACTATGAAAGGTGCTGCAACTTCTGCCGGTACTTTCCATAATGCGCAGGAAGTAGCCGATGCGATTGATGCGATTAAAGGTTCATGGGGTTCATCAGTGGTCACAGACTATTATAGTTATCTATCCGACGAAGAATTCCATATGATCCCGATTTTGTTGCCGGGAGAGAAAAAGCTCTATGAGAAAAATGGGAATATATTTCGCTCGTATGACGAAAATACCTTGATTAATCCTCTCAATACCGCTAACTCCTTATGGTTTTCGGTATCAACCAATACCGAGTACGATCCCCGGAATCAAGTGAGTGCCTATACGTTTCTCTGGCCTGCCAGTAAGTCAGACATTGATGCGGAAAACATCAGGGTAGATACGCTGGTCGATAATACTTTTGCGAATAGTCATAAGAAAACCGGGATCACTAGTTTAGATAATAACGTCGGAAATATGCATTTTTATATTGTTCCTGATTCACGGGCGACTGACCAAAGCATTTCCAAAAACTTTACCGGCACGATATATTATAAAGATAACAATAATAGCTGCCAGATAGCTGATAATGTCTGGACTTCTCTGTTCAGCGATAGACGGAATAAGGGATATGAATGGCGATTTGTGACGGATAGTATCACCTGCAAGCTGACAGACAATGATCCGAACGACCTTATCAGCTACAAGTTTTCTAATGGTACAGGCGAAACGAATGATAATCGCAGCGCTATCAAGTCTGTAATCGACAATATGGACTCATGGCATATACCCTGGAGCCCGTCGATGGACATGTCGTGTATTGCGCATTCGTATCGGGATATAAACGGCTTGATTGATAGTGGGATAATTCCGTTCAACCCGGTTGCCTTTTCTTCTTCAGGTATTAATACCCTGGATATTTTTAAAGCTGTCTACGCCCCGCAGATTACCGGTAACGTCAATAGCCGGTTGAATGACCTTTTCTGGAAAGGCAGTCCCTTTTCCGGATATCAAGGCGATAGCACTATTCAGAAGAATCCTTTTATAAATATTAAAAGCTATAGTGCGCACGTGTACGACCTGCGAGGAAAGCCTCATAACTATCTCGACCCTGTGCCGCCGGAGAGCTTAGACTACAATATGTCTTTACAGGTCAAGCTTAAGGAACACGCCAAAGAGCAATGCTGGATCCCGATTCAGGGAAAAGTTGGTGCTCCATACACCCTCCACTATTTTAACGATACAACTGTGGCGGATGTATTCTCTGTCGATACTAAGGATAATCTGTTTGATTACAGAGAACACTGTCTAGGTTATATCGATGCAGCCAGGCTCAATGGCGATTATAAATTAGTGATCAGGACCTATAATGAGGACAGGACCGTTAGCGGATCAAATACGGTACCGTTTTCTGTCGGGACCCCTATCGATTCTGCCGGTGGACATGTATACTCGCCATACAAGCGGGTGCATTTGTACTTTCCTCCGCAAGCGGTTACGAAGAATACACTTATTACCGTGACCCCCTTGGGTTTTGACGAGGTGAAGATCAGCGGGAACCTTGATATCCATCCGATCGGGCCGCTGGTTGAGATCAAACCGGCGATTGCCTCATTCAATGGTAATAACAAGGTAACTCTCGAATATAATTATACCCTGGCCGAAGCCGCGAAGATGATCGATCAGGACCATGTTGATGTCGGGCAATTGAATATCTACTACATCAATCCTTCCGGGGAGGTGTTTATTGCCAAAAGCCAGATACAGCTTGAAGATTCCTCGACCGCTGCCAACCTCAAATCTACCAGAATAAACAATTCTTCCGCACTGTTCGGAGTTGCCGCCAGTAAGCTAAAGGATAAAGAGACTACCAGGTTAAAGATATCCGCCGAACTGGACCATTTTTCTACTTACGGCATGTTACAGGGTGCTATTCCGGACAAGGTCCAGGCTTTTACAAGCAACGACCTGGTAAATACAACCAATATCGCATTGTTCGGGGTTCAGGATTTTAAGAAAGAAATAGAAGACGATATCCTGAAATTCACCGGATACTATGATCTGGAACTGTATATGGGTGACCGGGAAAGGTTCAGTCCGAATACAGCGAAGTTACTTCAAAAAGACAAAGATTATCAAATCATCACCTATGCACCGTATCAGACCAAAGTCGATCCGAAAACGGATAAAGTAATCATTAATAACATCAATGAAGCTTATATTAAAAAGAATTTTGAACTGAAAAATGTGCATCTTATGAGCGAGGGGGATAACTACCTTTTCATCACCTATGCCACCAGGAATACCGAAATCATCAACCGTCCTGTAACTACAAAAAAAATAACCGTCGATACCATACCGCCCTCGTTCTCGGTATTTTCGTATGACTCGCCGGTCTTTAATCCGGCAACTAGTACTGATTTTAAGGCTTATATCAGATACGACGAGAATGTGAAACTGTTCGTCAAGCTTATGGACGCCTCTGGCAAGGTCATTATCGATGACGTCAAAGAGTTGGCACAGTACCAGATGTTAGCTCTTTCATGGCTGGGCGAGAATCAGTTGCATTACAAGGAGTCAGCACAATCCGGTAAGAGCGTGATAAATCAGGTCCCTGCTGAAGCTCTCCCTGACGGTCTTTGTACCATAACCATCTTCGCTATCGACAAAGCCGGTAACGTCGGCGAGAATAAGGTCCTTCCGCTTATCCTTGACCGGGCCCCGCCCCAAATCAGCAATCTGGACTTTGACTTCAGTCCCTGGTCGGTAGCCCGTAATCCACGTAATACTATCTCCTTTGACCTGACTGATAATGTTAACAAACCTATTAAGCAATGTGATGTTTATGTCGGTTCTTTAATCAGGGGATCGTCAGGTAAGGGCGCAGCGAATATTGCAAAGATGATTAACATATTAAATACCATGTTCTGCGTGCCTCAGGGAAAGACTTCTATAACTTGGGCTCCAACCTCGAATATCCCTGACGGGGAATACGAAATATTCCTGAAGGTTAGGGACGTGGCTGACAACGAGCTCATCGTTACCAGGACAATACTCGTTGATAGCACTGCTCCGGTTATCTCCAGCCCTAATCTGACCTCTGGCAGGTATAGCAGCAAGCTCAACAAAGAAAATGCGATATCATTCATAGTCAGTGACAATTTATCCCCGGCCGACCTCTCAATATCAGTGAATATTCTTGATGAGAATGGACATTTCGTTGAAGGATTAAGATATTACGAAGGCAGGGGGGAGGTTCAGTTTTTCATAACTTCCCGATTTGTTGGGAACGACTGGAAAGACGGTAACTATTACGCTCGGATTTCCATTCAGGATAAAGCTGGTAATCGGGCTGAAAGACTATTGCCGTTTATGCTTGATAACCACGCACCGGAGATAAAAGGGGCTCAATTAAATACCGGGATTATTTCATCGAAACGGACAAATAACTTTTTTGAATGGAGCGGGAATCTTTGGGATGCGGTTAGCACTACCTTCAATAGTAGGTTTTTCGTAGAGGGAAACAAGAAGACTGTAGCACTGGGACTTGGAGATAGTTCAGCCCAGGTTTTTGATATGCTCAAAGGACTGACAGAAGGCGGACATACAATTACCGCTGAAATCCGGGACCTTGCAGGGAACATGGCAATCGTCACCCACTCATTTATTGTGGACAATACTCCTCCTCGGATTCCAACTATTAACCTATCGGACCGGGAGTTCAATTTCGCGAAAGGACCTGTTTCGATTTTTATAGCCCCCGCTGATAATTTTTCGTCGTTGGTACATGTATGGTATTCCCTTCGAAGACAGGCGACGGCGAGTTCGAACGTTCTTTTTTCTCAGGAAAAAGTTGTGTCGGGAAGTGACGAGATAGTTTTCCGGGGATTCGATGATAATGGTCAGACAATGGAGAACGGCAGCTACTTAGTCATTGTCAGGATACAAGACGAAGCCGGGAATGAATCGCTCACGACAACCAGCTTAACCATCAAAAATAACAAGCCGCAGATCGTGAACGTACATCTTACGGGAGAAAGCCTGTCGTTTGTATCGGGCATACAGGATTTTGCGCTGACGTTTGGCGTGAAGTCACCCGAAGGTGTCACGATTTCTGCAGTCGGAATCAATCTGTACGATAGCGTGAAAGGTCTGATCGCTACCAGTAACCTTAAGCCGGGAGTTCAACATAATCGTCAGGGTGAAGGGGCTCAAAACGTTAGGAATTACTCCGTTTCCTTGAACGAACTCAAAGGTATGATGGGTGGTAAGAATATTTCGGGACTTTTTTACTTTGAGATGGCCGCAGAAGACGAATATGGCGTCACCACGAACGAAAATGTCAGTTTCTATGTCGATAATGAGTCACCGCAGATTATTGAGCCCTTACTTGAGCATTCTTTTTTTTCTCGTAATTATAAAAGCAACAATTTGACCGTTTCCATAAAAGATAATTTTTCTCCTACGATTGATGTAGCTGTTACTCTTCAAGGTAGGGAAGAACAGCTCGTCACTAAGATGAGCGTAACGTCGGCAAAGCGGATTGTTATCGAACACTCTCCGACAACCGGCATTGATGGAACTTATTCTTATATCCTTAACTGTACAGATGGTAATGGGAATTCCGTTTCGATGGATATCCCTTTTGAGATCGATAATTCTGCCCCGTCTATCAATTCTTTTCAAGTGGAAAACGAAGTGTTTTCTCCGGATTTTGACGGAGATAAGGATTCTATTATCTGGAACATCAGCGTTTCTGAGCCGGGGACAGGATATCTCTATATTTATAATAAAGATAATTCATTACTAAAAAAGTTAGTCGAAACCTTTGTTTCCGGGAATAAGATACTCTCTTGGAACGGGATGAAAGAAACGACTACCGCCGATAACGGCACCTACAATTATACCTTTAAGTTCATGGACAGGGCGGGCAACACGTCTGCAACCCTCGCGAGGGCCCTTGATGTAAAAAAAGGTAATGTACTCATCAGCAGAATCTCACCGTCACGCGAATACAGCTCAATCAGCAATGGCGTTGATCTGCGGTTTTCGCTGGCAGAAGAATCGGAAGTTGAGTTCGTGTTAAGAGGCGACGGCATTTCTGAGCGAAAGTCCGGGTTCGTTAAGTTCACGGCCGGAGCTAACCAATGCCGGCTCCCTGATAAGCTTCTGACCGGGCTTAACGACGGCACGTATATTCTTGTTCTGATTGCCCGCAACCAGCAGGGGAAATTGTCGCAGGAATATAGCAGCATCCTGAAGCTGGACGTGACTTCTCCTAAGCTCTCGAATATAAGTTGTAAGAATACAGCGTTCAGACCTCAAACCGGCGAAGAATTCAGCGTTGATTTCTATTTGAGTGAAGAATCCCAACTTACGGTTAAGCTCGAAGATAGTTCCTTGAAAGTACTTGATACCATATTTGACGCTAAACAAGTCGGCAAGCAGCACGTAACCTTTTCAGGGTATATCAGCAAAACCTTGCTTGCTCCCGGCCGGTATGTCTTTGCAATAACCGCTGTAGACAGAGCAGGGAATACTGTAACAGAGCGGGTTTCCTTTGAATGTCTGGCTCCGGTATCCCCAATCGAGATTAAAGAGGTCATAGCCCATAGTTTCTCTCCGAATGATGATAATGTCAGGGACGTAAGCGAGATCAAAGTTTCTTATACCGGCGGTAGCGATACGACCAAAGCTTCTATCTGGATTGAACGGGACGGAAAAGAGTTCGTCAGGTTCGTTGACGCAAAAGGCCTGGACGGCAGGAAATATTATAGTAGCTGGTATGGTGCTGACAGTAGCGGGAACAAGGCAAAGGACGGCGCGTATACCTTAGTTGTCAGACTGAACGATCCGGTTTCTGAAGAAGATATCAGGAAAGAGGTTCAGTTTGTACTCGTCAGCGAACTTCCGACAATCAATTGTAACGAGTTAGTAGAATATTTTTCTCCCAATGGTGACAGTTATCAGGATACGTTCAATATTGATGTCCGGATGGACGGATCATCCTCGATACGTGAATGCAGGGACCTTTCGACAGTTCTAAGAATTAAGTGTGTCATTGCAGATTATGCCGGGAACGAGATACGTACTTACGAAGAAAATATGCCGCCGGGTAATACCCGATTTACTTGGGATGGAACCAATGTCCAAGGCTATGCGGTGCCTGACGGAATGTACGTTGCCAGGATCACTGCTTGTGATTCTCTTGGCAGTATCTCGACCGTTCTTAACCGGGACTTTTTTCTCGATACCACGCCTCCTAAGATAGTAGCTGAAAATAATGTTTTTATTCAACCTTGTAAGGGAGATACGCTTACCGTCAGTTACAATACCAACGAATTAACCGAAGGCGTGATAACTCTTTTATCTGCCGGTGAACCCTCTGGTAACGGTCAGGTTATTTCGAATGCCTCCGGTAACTGGCAAGAGTGCTGTGAACTTGTCCCGGCGCATACGATTACCGGGAATAGGATATTTTTATTTGATGGAAAAAAAGATGGAGTTACGACCTTACCTTCCGGATTATATGCCCTGAAGTTCCAGGTAATAGACCAAGCTGGAAATAGGTCCGGGAAGCTTACGACTTTTAACATTTACGAAAAAATGGAAGCTGGCCTTTTGTGCCGCGATTTTACGCCGAATGGCGATGGGCTGCTGGACGAAGTTTCGGTTTCGTGGAGTATAACTGCCGGATCAGGGCATTATCGGCAGACCCTCACATTGATAAATAAAGAAGGAGAAGCAGAAAGTGCATTTGCTCAGTTTGCCATTCCTTACCAGGTAGAGGTCAGCGACACTATCTCCATAACTGCTTATGCTCTGTGGAATGGATCTGGAACAGCTGATGGGGAATATTCTTTACAGCTGTCAGTCATCGATACAATAACCGGAGAACAGCAGCTTATAACCAAAAGTATGACAATAGCTTCCACCATACCGACCGTGAGTACTCGCGAAGAAAATATCGCGTTTTCTCCCAATGGTGATGGGATAAGAGATTTCTATACCCTTGACGTGTCTGCCGTACTATCCGCTGGAATATCTGAAAGTAGCCGGCTTTCGAAAAAAGTCAGTGCAAACTACCGGGTAGAGAATAATTCCGGTCAGGTAGTTTACGAACAGTCTGAATTTTATGAAAATAATGACCGCTTCACTTGGAACGGCAGAGGCAATGACTCCATATTAGCGTGCGACGGACAATATCGGGTGGTCGTTGAAGCAACCGACACTCTCGGGAACAAGATGAACAATCTGGTGAGAAATATCATCGTAGATACTGTGAAGCCGGTTGTTCCGGTCGTTAGCACGATTGATGCCTGCACAAGTCTCAATGTGGTTCCGGTAAATGGACAGGCAGAACCCGGAAACACTGTCAGGTGTTTGGTCCTTGGCTTTAATAGTTCTCAGGAATACGTCGCACCAGTGCTCCTTCGCCCTATGGGAGAAGGCCGGGATGAGGGCAACGGCATTTTTCAGATTACTCTCAATCTGACCGAAGGCGTGAACACGGTAAGTGTTGTATCGATTGACAGTGCCGGGAACGTGAGCGCAACAAGCAATACGGAGAGCATTATCTATGATCCGGTAGCTCCTGAAATTACCAGGATCGAGTATAGTGACGAGAGTCCGGTTAAAGCCGGAGAACTCATAATAACCGTCACTTATTCCGAAGAGCTGAATATCCTTCCGGAGATCAAGATAGTTAACACAAGGCTTGAGCTTCTGCCGTTCGAAGTCCGTAAATCAGGGAAAGAAGTTACCAGCCGGTTCATCATTCCGGCAACCCTGGCCCCGCAAACCATAAATCGGCTGGGAGCGTTGGAAGGCAGCAATACCGTAGTTATCCGAAATGGGAAAGATTATGCCCAAAACATCCAGAATGTCTGTACCGGGAGCATAACTATTGATACAACGACGCCTTCGATCGTGGTCGTTGACGGGTACCGGTCTTTTATTCAGACATACAAAAATCAAGTCTTAGTCGTAACGTATAACGTGAATGAACCCGTAGAAGAAACAATAATCCTTCAGGGAAACAGTGGAGGAGTCTGGAAGAATCTCTCTATTTTGAGTAACAAAAAAGAAGTTCAGGGAACAAAGACGGTAGCTTTTGACGGCATGTCCGGTTACGGAGACGAATTGCCTATAGGTCTCTATGGATTGAATTTTTGTTATGTTGACCAGGCAGGGAACCGGATAGAAAAAATGGTCACGTTTTCAATCTATGAAAAACTGGAAGCTGATCTTAGCTGTCATGATTTTACCCCCAACGGTGACGGACTGCTGGACACGATGAATATTCAGTGGTCTATCCGGGGCGGTTCAGGAACCTATCGGCAAACCCTGGAATTATTCAATAAAGCCGGAAAGACAGATCAAGAATTCGGGAGATTTGCGTCACCCTGGCAAGGAGTGTTTCTCCATGACAACTGCACGCCGCTAATTTCACACTTTATCTGGGATGGTGCGCACGTCGATGATGGCGAGTATACGCTTATGGTGCAAGTTACCGATACCATAACCGGGGAACAACAGGTTGTTACCAGGAGCATTTCAGTTGCGTCAGTAGTGCCGACAATAAGTTTCAGTGAAGAAAATAGTGAATTTTCTCCTGACCTCGACGGCGTGAAAGATGCATATCAACTCGATATATACGTCAACTTATCAGCCGGAATAGAAGAGAGTTCACGGTTGTCCGTAAGTGTCAGTGCTGATCTGACCGTCATCAATAGTTCCGGTCAAACAGTATATGAGAATTATTACAAGTTCGAAAAAAACAATAGCTTTATTTGGAACGGAGAAACGTCGGAGGGGAAGAAGGCCGCTGACGGTAAATATACAATCAATTTAATTGGCACGGACATTCTGGGGACAACGGTCATAGATCTCGAACGCACTGTAATTTTGGATACTGAGCGCCCGATAACCCCTCTTATCAGCAGTATGAATAATTATTCTAATAAGAACAAAATGAAGATATCAGGACAGGCAGAGACCGGAACTGCCGTCAGGTGTTCAGTCCTTGGCTTTAATAGTTCTAAGGAATACGTCTCTCCAGTTATCTTTTGCCCTACGGGAGAAGGCCGGGATGAGGGAGCCGATAGCTTTCAGATTACCGTCAATCTGACCGAAGGCGTGAACACGGTAAGTATTGTATCGGTCGACAACGCCGGAAACAAGAGTGCGACAAGTAATCCGGTAATTATTATCTATGATCCGGTAGCTCCTGGAATAATGATAGCGGGGCATCGTACTTTTATCCGTCCTTATATGGGCGAGATAATGACGGTCAGCTACAATCTAAGCGAGCCGGTAAATGAACTGGTCACGCTGCTTCTCGGTGTCGTTACCCTGAACACGATTCAAAGTGGTCAGGAGATTAACGGAGAAAAATCCTTTCAATTTGATGGAAAATTTAATGGGGCCATGCTGCCGGCAGGAGTTTATACCTTTAAGTTCCAGATAATAGACCAAGCTGGAAATAGGTCCGGGGAGCTTACGACTTTTAATATTTATGAAAAAATGGAGGCCGGGCTTGCGTGTCATGATTTCACTCCGAACGGCGACGGACTGCTGGACGAAGTTTCGGTTTCGTGGAGTATAACTGCCGGGTCAGGACATTATCGGCAAACCCTTGAGTTGGTTAATAAAGTAGGTCCGGAAAATCAATTTTCCGGGATTGTTTCGCTTTGCCGGGGAGAGCAAGTCACTGATAATCTCATACCGCAGAGTTTTAATTTTATTTGGAATGGAGCTGGTGTTGCTGACGGGGAATATACCTTACAGCTGTCAGTCATTGATCTGATAACCGGAGAGCAGCAGCTTATCACCAAAAGTATGACAATAGCCTCCACCATACCGACCGTGAGTACTCGCGAAGAAAATATCGCGTTTTCTCCCAATGGTGACGGAATACAAGACTTGTATGCTATGGCTGTGACCGTTGATCTTTCATCGGGAATAACAGCGGGCGACAGACTGTCGCATAGAGTAAGTGCGAACTACAGCATCGTGAACGAAGCCCGCCAAGTAGTATATTCGCTGACCAGGACGTATGAAAAGAATGACGAATTTTTATGGAATGGCCGGGGAAATAATGGAAACATCGTGCCTGACGGACGGTACCAGGTAATTCTGCAAGTGGCAGATATTCTCGGGAATAAGATGAACAGTTTGGTGAGTAATATCATTGTAGACACGGTGAAACCCATGAAACCGGTCTTGTGCGCTATCGATGCTTTTACCAGCATAAACGTCGTTCAGGTCAGCGCAGTAGCAGAAGCCGGCAGCACTGTCAGATGCTCGGTCTTAAGTTCTCCTGGTTCGCAAGAGGCCCAATATCTTCTTTGTGAAAATGATTTTCATATCACTGTCAATCTGACCGAAGGCGAGAACACGATATGTGTTGCATCAATCGACAACGCCGGGAACGAGAGCGCGACAAGCAATCCGGTTAGCATTATCTATGATCCGGCAGCGCCTGAGATAGTCGGGATCGAGTATAGCGACGAGACCCCCGTCAAAGCCGGAGAACTCATTATTACCATCAATTTTTCAGAAGAATTGAATGCTTTGCCGGATATCAGGATCGTCAAACCTAACCTTGAACTACTACCAATAGAAGTTCGCAAGTCCGGTAAAAAAGTTATCAGTCGGTTCATAATTCCCGCAAGCCTTACTCCTCAAACCATAAACCAGGAAGGGGGCCTCGAAGGCAATAACATCCTTGTCATCAGGAATGGAAAAGACTTTGCCGTTAATTCCATGTCCGCAGTTTCGTGTAATATTATCATCGATACAGTTACTCCGGAATTACTCTCACTAACCTATACTCCTTGTTCGCCAATTAAATCCGGCGAGCTAAAGATAACAGCTCTTTATTCTGAGCCCTTAGTTGATATCCCTGATATCAGCATCGTTTCAGTAAACACCGTTCTTCGATGTCAGTCAGTTGCGCATAATGGCGGACAATTGGAGTACACATTCGATATCCCTGAAGAACGAATGGATGGAATATGTTCAGTGAGTATCGGCAGCGCAAATGATTTTAGCGGTAATGGTTCGGCGATTTCTCTTAATCACTTGTTGATTGATACGCTGCGCCCTGAACTGACAACGTATTCTGTCTGGTACAGCAGTGACCCGAATGGCGTTGATACCTCGGACCTTAAGGTAAGTCCGCTGGATATTAACGAATATCTCGTTCGTTCGGGATATCTCTGGGTGAAAGCGGTCTTTTCGGAGGATATTGATTGTTCTCTCCTTCCATTTTTTAAAATATATAATGATATCCCATGTGATATCGTCACCGTTAACCCAAACACAATAATGGCCCGTGCCAGAATAGATGAAGATTATGGCGAAAAAGATACCCCGATCACAATCGCGGGGATCGTTGATTCCGCTGGTAATGGAATGCTTACCCATACGCTGATGGATGGGGTTCCTGATAAGCTTAAGATCGATACAACACCGCCCGAAATAATTTCCTTTAATAATCCTGATCGGCCAGGTAACAACTGTTTCTCTCCTGATGGAGATGGATTGGATGATACGCTCAGGATTTTTATCGAAATATCCGAATCTGCCTACATCAGATCGCTCGCCGTTTTTGATGAAAATGATCGCTTGATCAGAACAATTGCCCGGGACGAAGTCTTTGACAAAGGTCCCGACCTGAACGGTTGTATCGATTTCGTCTGGGATGGTACCGACGATCAAGGTATTACCCGTAACGAAAAGGCCTATTACAAGCTGGTCCTTGATTCTGCCGATTTCGCCGGTAATAACGCAAGGACAGTCTCGGAGAAGCTGATCAAAATAGAGCAGGTCGAGAGTTCCTTTAACATTCCAGATTCCGGAGCTGTCAGTGTGTCTTCGCAATCTATCAGCCATAATCCTTTTTCTCCGCTGGTTCAGAAATTGATTACCTTTGTTTATAAATTCGATGAGAATACCTTGTATCCGGTGAAACCATTGAAGTTCGGTCAAATCGATCTGCTATCTGTTCCCGGTACATCTAATATGCGTATTAAGCTGGTCAGGGAGTTTGTCGAGAATGACCGGTCAGAAATAGTAGCGGTGCTCCATGATTGGCATCCGACTGTTGTTGGGGCTGTGACTGTTACCTGGAACGGTGAGGGAAGAGGTACGGACGGGACCTATGCTTTCTGTGTCGAAGGAAAAGACTATTTTGATAAGAAATCACAATTCGCTTTGAACCTGCCGTTTATTGTTGATACCTCGATGCCGGGGATTTATAATCTCTCGCTCAATACTGATTATATCTCTCCGTCACTTAGTGTTTCTGTTCAAGACCGTACCACAGTATCGTTCAGTTCATCCGATGTTAGTACGTGGTCAGCATCTCTCTCCGTGAATGTCGACATTCTTACTTCAACCAATAGCCCGGTTAGAAGAATATTCGATGGCAGTTGCAGTAACGGTAATACAATAAATGTGAACTGGGACGGCCGGGATGACCGGAGTTATGTTGCTGATGGCTGGTATCACATAAGGGTTAGCGCTACGGACAAGGCGGAGAATACAATATCGTCACATAAGGATATTTGTGTCGATAATACGTTGCCGGATGTGCAGCTTAAAGAAGGTCCGTTCAATTATATTAAGCTCGTTAATAATACTACTCCCTTTTATCTGGTGAGTAGCAATATCCAGTTCTACGCTTCGTGCTCCGACACTAATCTCAAGAACTATTGGATTATCGCGACAACCGCCAATAGTACCGTGACACTTTCTTCCGGGGCACTTTCCCAGTCAGTGCAGGATATTCCTTTTAGCTGCGCGACAGGTAATCTTGGTTTGCTTGGGCAATGGGATATCAATGCATTCGCTCAGGACAAAGCTGGCAACATAGCTTCCGGGAATGTTATCCGGATTGTTGTCGATACGGTATGCGACGGTACTCCGACCTTCAGTATTAACAATTGGAATAAATACGTTACTCAGAATTATGTGAGCATAGCCGCCGGCGCAACTGACATGAACGGTATCGGATATCTGCTCTATTCTTTAAACGGCGGCAGTTGGCAATCTGTTCTCTACAATGGGACAACCACTAATTTTACCGTCAATCTGTCGACCGAAGGTTTTCAGACAATGAGCCTCAAAGCCGTTGATAAAGCCGGAAATGTATCTTCGCCAGCGACTTCTCAGAGTATCATATACGATAAAACAGCTCCTGATGTGTCGATTACTTCCTCTACTCATCCTAGCCAGGTAAGCTGGTCGAATAATACCTCAGTGACCGTGAAATTCAATGGAACAGATACTTCAGGCATCTCAGGATATTATTATCGTTTCCAAAAAGACACCGCTTCGGGTATGGCATATACGAATTCCGATACGGTTAGTAAGGGACTGGATAATGGCATATGGACAGTTTATGTCAACGCTGTCGATAATGCTGGTAATATCAGCGCGCAAGCAAGCTATTTTTGTAATATCGATACGCAAAAACCTGTTATTCCGGGTATTACTTCCCCGACACATGCGGATACCTGGAGCAGCAATAGAAACTGCACCGTCCGGTACAGCGTTGATAACGACGGATTTAGTCCTTTCGACCATTACGAAACAGCGGTTATTAATACCGGTAATAGTCAGGAAATCAATCCGCAAGAAATCAATATCATAACTAATGACAGCTATTCTTTTACCGTGAGTAATGGCACACAGCATATTAATTATTTCTACGTGAGGGCTGTTGACCAAGCGGGAAATATAGGTGACTGGTATGGCAAATCATTTAAAGTTGACACGGTTTCTCCGAACATACCGACTGACTTATCCTGTACAATTAACACAACCTCTATGGTTTTTAATGCAGTTGCAATCAATGACAATAGACCAAATGACCCGGCCACCCTCAACTATGAATATGAACTCGATGATGGGCCGATCATTGGGCCATATAACGCAACTTATCAGTACAGCCCAGCCGATTTGAAGGAGAACTCTCTCCATACTTTGCGGGCAAGATCAGTCGATGACGTCGGGAACCGAAGTCCCTGGTTCTCGATGGGTTGTTCTACCCTGATCCATGATCCGGCAGCAGATGAACTTATTATCGAAACGAAAACCGCAACTTCAATAACGATTAAACCGGCTTTAAAAGATAGTAACGTCGAGAACAAAAGCTTGATCAGATATAATATCATTTATCCGGGAGGCGGCAATGGAGGTGATGGCTCGTCTTCTGTTCCTTATACTTCAAGCTATACTGATACCGGGCTTCGTTCGAATTGCCAATACGGATATCAAATACAATATATTAATAGCGACGGAAAGACAACTGCTGCCAGTCCGGTATTGAGCCAATACACCTTGCCATGTGACCCAAGAGTGACATGCCCGGCAACAAATACGTGGTATGGTCCCCCAAACGGAGGAGCTTTGGTTTTCTCTGCTATTTTTGGAATAGATAATTCAAACGACTATTATTATCTTTTAACTGAGGGTCCGTCAGTTCCGGTAGACGCGATTAACAACGCCTGGACTTCAGGTCAATTGACCTTTACCGATCTTACAAGCGCAGCCGGATATTACTTGCATATAGTTGGAAGAAATGTGTCAGGCAACAAAGGTTCACCCGCATCGTTCGGCCCCTTCAAGTGGGATGCGACGTCCCCTTCTGTAACGGACCTGTCCGTCAATAGCAATGCTGGTCAGTACACCAATACCTTGAATGTATCTACAGCCTTTAATTACGCAGATACGCATTCCGGCGTGGCCAGGTACTTTTTATCAAAAGACAATATCAATTGGACAGAAACAGCGCTTAATCCCACTCAGTCATCCGGCACGGCAATCAGCGCTTGTTCTCTAGCTTCGGGACAAGACGGCTTAAGGACAGTATTTGTAAAAGTCGTCGATGACGCAGGGAATTCGACGGTTACCAGCGCCTCAATTACCTACGATAAGACTTCACCTGCCGGGACCCTCGCGGTTAATAACGGACAACCTTATACAAAAACGGCTAATGTCATCTTGAATGCTGCTAATATGGATGCCTCCGGAATATCGGCTAATATGGAATTAAAAAATGAAAACGCAAGCAATTATTCAGCATTTACCTACGATTCTGCAAAAGAGTGGATTTTGAGTAGCGGTGACGGCACTAAAACAGTTTTTTCACGGATTTATGACAATGCAGGTAATTATTTGTCGATAAGCGATACTATTATTCTCGATACAACCAAACCGGCAATAACCATGGTAGATGTGCCGTCAGTCTACAACAATTTTCTCTACGATAATCATCTCTACTCTGCAACCTTTAATGTTAATGATGCCAATAGTATCAATTACGTGACGCTTTCGATCCTGGATGTGAACAATAATATAATTAAGAGCTTTTATAATAATGCTATCATTAGTAACCAGAACATTGCCGTTACCTGGAATGGAACGGACGATAATGGAGATTATGTCGATGATGGCACGTATACCATCAGGATTGTCGATACCGACGCCGCAGGGAATACCACCGAAAATATAAGCGCTATAAGCGTGAATAACGTTCTGGATGTTTATGTTACGGGCAATATACTCGATCATTTATCTGTCGGATGTGTTACGGACAATATTGTATTTGAATCGGAATATGGTGCTGATTTCCCTTCGTTAATAGCCGCTGTTTATAGCTTTGATACAAATCGTGATTGGGATTATGATACAGTGTCGTTTACGCTTAATTCTACCCAGCGGATTTACTTCAACAGTTCTAATTCGGATATCGCCTATAGTTATGTAGAAATTACTGATAATAATGGCACAAACTTCCTGTTAGATTGGAATTTTTACAATACTACGCTTACTCTGCCCCGTAATGTATATACCATTAAAACATCGTGCATACGAGGAAAGAGTAGCAGTAGCGGGTCACTGACAACAACTGCATATGCAAAGAAAATAATGAGAAATACGCTATTAATCCCAGGCCTTCAGAATTCGACTTTATTGACTTCTGGAATAAAAACAAACGGAGATTACCTGAATATAACTGATCATTTCAATTATAGGCATTCAGTGAGTATCAATAGTGTAGGCAATATCTTGTATAAACGATCAAATGATGGCGTCAATTGGTCGAATAGCATCGTGTTAAATACAATAAACAATTATTGTACGGTCAATCCTGTTATTGTGGAGATTCCATCCTATAAAGGAGTATATGTAGCATATATACATAAAAATATTGCCAACGATTATAGTATCAAGCTCAAACTGATCCCTAACAAGTTCCGCCCTCTGGCCCAAGCTGGGGTAGGATACTCCTCCGTCAAACAACCTGTTTTAACAATAAGCGTACCAACAGCCGACTCTCGGCCATTCGTTATAGCTCCCCCTGCCTCGGGTGACCTGGATTCATTAGTTGCCTCAATTCTCAAAGATAAAGAACTATACAATGGAGGCATAGTCAAAACAACGAAACCGACTTTTGTCTGGCAAATGCCTGCCTTCACTCCGGTAGATTCAACCTACAAACTGGCAATTATAGAAGAATCCGGGAATATGCTTTCTCAAGAACCGTTTGAGACTGCCTGCGCTAATTATGTGATCGATATCAGAACAGGGGATTATAAGAACGAAGCCTCTTTATATTATTATACCTTAGGCTGGCAGGATAGTTTGCCGGAGAGCAGGGAAGGGAGCCGCTGGCGCTGGCAGATCGAAGCGAACATGGATACTGCTTCGGATAACGCAGGGTATGTCAGGTCGAAGAACTCGAAGGTGTTCCAGGTACTAGCCGTTCCGGAGATCGAACAGAGCATTAACTATCCTAACCCTTTTGAGCATCGAACGACTATCCGGTACAAGCTGTCGCAAGACGCTGATCGGGTGAAGATCTATATATTTACCATTGCCGGACGACTGGTAACAGTTCTTGACGGCGATACCGACGGGACCTCTCCCGCCAAAGAATATAATGACGCCGCCTGGAACGGCGAAAATGATCTCGGAGAAGAAGTTGTCAACGGAGTGTATATCTACAAGATCGAAGCAAAAATCAATGGCAGGGCAACGAATGCGCAAGGCAAAATGATTAAGCTAAGATAACTAAAACAATGATCTGGGTATTCAAGTACGGCGCGCCGCTGGCACGCCCCAGCACCATAGAAGGAGTATTTCCCATGCTGAAGAAATCAGTATTATTCTTTTTCCTATGCTTTTTATCATCCTTTGCTAACGCTGTTCCTATCGGCCAGGCCGGACGCGAGATCGAGTTCCTTTCAGCAGGCATCGGTACCAGAGCTCTTTCAATGGGTAACGCTTTTAGTGCAGTGGCTGATGATGTTAATGCCCATTATTACAACCCCGCCGGACTTTCTCAGCTCAAGCATACCGAACTGACCACGATGCAGACTAAGTTGCTTGAAGTCGTCGACTATTATTACATCGCTCTGGGCATCCCTGCCTCAAATAACGCGTTTGTCCTATCCTGGCTTCAGGCTTCAGTTCAGAATATCCCGCTGGTCTCTACAACGGACCCGGGGATTAATAGCGATGTGACGCCGGAAGGGTTCGCCGATTATTATGCCAATGCGCTGATAGCCGGGTATGGCTGCAAGGTCAGCCGCAGTTTGTCTCTGGGGGTGAGTGCTGTAGGGTTCTATAAGGATATGGCAGGCATATCGCAGGGAAAAGGTGCGGGCTTCACCATGAGCCTTGGTGTGCTCTATGACACTGAAAACGGGTTCAAATACGGACTTGTTTTGAAGGATATCGTCAACTGGCAACGATGGTCAACCACCCGGACGGAGATTGTCATCCCGACCATGAGGCTAGGTATTTCATGGAAGCCCTTCGATTTCTTGACTAACGCAGTTGATCTGGAACAACAACTAGGTAACGGTCATTATCCGATATGGCATCTGGGGAGCGAGCTCAACCTGTTTGATCGTTTCCGTGTGAGGGCAGGGCTGGATAGCGGCACATTGACCGCTGGTATTTCAGCCGGCATATACGCCATCTATTTCGACTACGGGTACCTCGGCGAGGACCGGTACAACCTGGCCAGCGCCCATCGGGTAACAGTCGGTGTCTTGTTCTGATATCCATATTGATGTCATTCCGTAGGGGCAGACCAATGTGTCTGCCCAAATATGCCCCCGTGGCTAAATCACGTCTTCGCACGAATGCCCAATCGCACGAATCAGAAAAATAACCGGCACACGTAATCAAATGCCGGGCGAACGGCCGTTCGCCCCTACGGGATATTAATTAATTTTTATTTGCATATAATGAAGAAGGCATATATAATAAACCTACCATTACTTGAAAAATAGAGGGAAATGTTTCTTTATAATCATAGTACGGGCGCGCCGGTGGCACGCCCCAATTGCTTCGAACCACGACATATTTATTGCATAGGGCGTATCACCGACACGCCCCTACAACGAATAATAAAATGAAACCAGGATAACGATATGAACACAACCTATAATCCCGCAATTCACCATCGGCGATCAATCCGCTTACGGAATTATGATTACGGCCAGGCAGGATACTATTATGTCACGATATGTATCCATGAAAAACGTCATTTGTTGGGAGAAATAAAGGGCGTGCCAGCGGCGCGCCCGTACAGCAATCCCGAATATCCGCTAGATGAATTTGTCGGATATGGGGGTAATTGTAGAACTGGAATGGAAGAGATCGGAAGTAATTCGTAACGAAATAATAATCCATGATTTTGTTGTTATGCCGAATCATCTTCATGTGATCGTGCAAATAAATTGTGATTCCGTAGGGGCGAAGGGCCCTTCGCCCCTACATTCCCCATATTTATGTACGGGCGCGCCGGTGGCACGCCCCAGAAGCTTTTTAAGCAGACACCGAGAATAATGAATTACTATCGAACTGAGTCATATTCTGTACATAAGAAGCGATTTGCGATTGATAATAGCTGCTAATAGAGCTGATAGAACTACTATTATCATCATCATCGTTTCCCAGAAGCTGGCTCAATATACTGGATATATCAACCTCAGAAGCAGCAGTCGCAGAAGGTCCTCTTGCAGCAGCTTGTTTCTCACCCGACGCCTCGAACTCGGTTTCTGTTATATAACCATCGCTATCAGTATCGAAGTCAGCAAACTTCGGTCCTTTCGAAGGCCCGCCTGCTTTTTTATTAGAGAACTCTTCTGCGCTTATCTTTCCGTCGCTGTCACTGTCATCCTTCTTCAGGATTTGACTGAACGATGGCGGCTGAGGCCTGTTTCCCTGCATGCCGTACATCATGGCTGACTGTCCCTGGCTGTTTGATAGCTCAAATGAATCTCTTTTCTTAATCGCAGCTTTTAGCTGAGCAGTAAATTCCTCTTTAGTTACTGATCCGTCTGAATTGCTGTCAATTTTTGACCAAACATCGTCGATATTATACGACGAACTGCTGACCGAACCTATTCCTGTCATCCTTTTCCCTCCTTTTACTCTATTATTAGCCAAGAAACTCAGCTATAAAAACATGATTATTTCTCAATGCATCTGCAAAAAAGAAATTCATGCTTTTTATTATTAGGGGAAGATAGAAGATTAGAGAACGTATGCCTCTAATGACCAAGCTTCCGACAAGCGGTCCGGCTTTTTCTTCCCGGTTCCGAAACAATCCGGTATTTTTTTTCTGTTAATTGAACGTAAGTCCGTCAAAGTGCCGGAACTAATAGTATTCGGATCTAACCCAATATAGAGTGTTGCTTAATATAACAAGGCATAATTCTATTTGTTCCATCGTTTTTTATTTAATGGTCAGGTTCTTCCCGGATTATTTATCATATCCCCCAAATATTCGTTCTTGTATATTAGTTAAAAAATCCATATAATTTTATGGTCTGATAAGGGTTGGCATCTATATCCTTAACAAAACGGGAGACAATTCATTCCTCGGATAGATTTTTATTTCACTGATGACGCTGTAGAAACGATCAAGACTGTAGTCGCTGACGCGAACGGGCAAGAGGTCTTCTTCGTCTGCACACAGAATGACGAGAGTATAATTAATAATGCAGAGCCGCTGGCGCGCGGGAACAGCAATTCCGTTGCCGCATTATTTAACACGGCTAAGGCCTTTAATATAATCGTCCATAACCATCCCTCCGGGAACCTGACGCCTTCAGATGCAGATGTCCTGGTAGCGTCCCAGTTCGGGAACAACAGCGTCGGCTCGATCATCGTCAATAACGATATGACCGATTGTTATGTGCTGGTAGAGCCTTTTGCCCCGGAGAAACTCGAACCGGTCCCTATCGAAGATGTTTCTATGTTTTTCGGTGATTCCGGGCAACTCGCCCAGAAGCTGGAAGGTTTCGAGAAACGTGACGCACAGATAGAAATGGCCAAACTGGTCGCCGCCGCTTTTAACGAAGAGAAGATCCTGACCGTAGAAGCAGGCACCGGTACTGGCAAGAGCCTTGCCTATCTCGTTCCGGCTATTATGTGGGCAAAGAAGAATAACCAGAAAGTAGTCATATCAACCAATACCATCAACCTCCAGGAACAGCTCATCAAAAAAGATATCCCGTTCCTGCAAAACAACTCTTCATTAGAGTTCAAGGCCGAGCTGATCAAAGGAAAGCATAATTATCTCTGCAAACGTAAACTGTTCGAAACAATTTCGATGCACCAGCAGGAACTCTTTGACGAAAGCGAACGCCTCAAAGGTGAATCGCACATCGTCGAGTGGGCAGCCCGAACAAAAGAAGGATCGCTAAGCGAACTTAATTTCGTTCCCCCTGACGATGTCTGGGAAAAGTTCTGTGCCGAAAACGATATATGCCTTAAAGTGAGATGTCCCTACTATAACGAATGCTTTTATTATCAAGCCCGAAGACGCGCAAACACGGCAGATATCATCGTAGCTAATCATCACCTTCTTTTTGCCGACCTGAGCGTTAAGCAGGATATGCCTGACACGATGGGCGCAATCCTTCCTCCTTTCAAACACATTATTCTTGATGAAGCTCATAATATCGAGGATATAGCCGCTGCGTATTTCGGTTTTTCTTTTAGCAAGTCAGGGCTTATCAAGCTTCTGGGTAGGCTTCAGCATTCCAAGTACCGTGGCCGCGGTGTCCTGCCCGAAACCGTAATGAAGCTTATGTCCATCGGAAAGACCTCGACTGAACAGGTAACTATCCAGAAGTTGATTGACCATATCAATAATGATCTTATGCCATATCGCAGCAAAGTATTAGTCACAACCAACAGCTTTTTTGAGGAACTGGAAGACAGCATCAAATCCCTCGCCTCGCATTATGGCAAGACGAAAGGCGAGAACACGCTTCGTATCAATGAAGATATCCAGGCTTCCCCCGAATGGAAAACCACCGTGAAGCCGGTCATAGAAGCGCTCAAAAAAGAGCTGACGACCTTCAACAAAAAAATCAAAGAAGTTGCCAAATTACTAGAGCTTTTTGACACTCCGACCAAAAAAGAGATCGAATTCAATATCATTACCATCAAGGCTCTGATCCGCAGGAACGATGAATATATCAAGAAACTGGCGTTTCTTATCGAGCCGGAATCTGACAACGTCGTAATGTGGTTCGAATGGACCAGGAAGTCCGGAGCGCTGAGCTATAAGGTTATCCCGCTGGATGTAGCGCCACTATTGGTTGAGTCACTCTATTCCGTCCATAAGACCGTCATCCTCACAAGCGCGACTCTGACGATCGAACAGAAATTTGATTTTATCGAGGAACGGGTCGGACTTAATCTCTTGCCAGCCGAGAGAAAGTCAACGGCGCTGCTTCAGAGCCCGTTTAATTACGATGAACAAGTACTCCTGGCAATCCCCTTTGACATGCCGGAACCGGTTTCGCCTAAGTTCGACGGTGCACTTTCGAACGCAATTTTTGATCTCGTGTCCTTAACCGATGGAAAAGCTTTCATCCTGTTTACGTCGTATTATCTCCTTACCAAGATATTTGAAGAGCTTGAGCCTCAACTGGAAGGGCGATGTATAACGCCGCTCAAGCAAGGTGATATGAACCGTCATCATTTATTGGAACAGTTTAAGCTGGACGTCCATTCGTGCTTGTTTGCAACTGATAGTTTCTGGGAAGGCGTCGATGTCGTAGGCGAGTCGCTGAGTTCCGTTATCATCACAAAACTCCCGTTTAAAGTCCCGACTGATCCCGTACAGGAGGCCAGGGCAGAACTGCTCAAGTCCAGAGGTAAAGATCCGTTTTCCGATTACGCTATCCCTCTGGCGATCCTTAAGTTCCGTCAGGGTATCGGAAGACTTATCCGCCACAAGACCGACCGGGGAATCATCACCATCTTAGACAGCCGGATCATCACCAAGTTTTACGGCAAAAAGTTTATTCGCTCGCTCTTCGTTTCCAAACCGGTCATCGACTCCAGGCTCAATATCTACGAAAAAATCAAAACCTTCCTGGGCAGCTCGCCATCTACATAGCAAATTAGAAGATGCTTTTATCAAAGGTTCTCCAACTGAGTTGCAACAAATTGTCATTAATTTGCTGAGTAATGCCAGAGATGCTATGGACGGTTTCGAGAATCAGCTTATTAATATCCGGTTAGCCAACAGTGGGGAATATGTAACGTTGGAAATAGAAGATCATGGAGTAGGCATGAGCAAGGAAATTCAGGATCAAATATTTATCCCATTTTATACAACCAAATCACCCGGCAGCGGGACTGGGCTAGGGCTGCATATTACGAAATCTATAATTGAGAAGCATAATGCAACTATTAGCGTAAAATCAGAAGAAAATAAAGGTGCCTGTTTCATTCTCAAATTTATTCGTGTAGAATAATATTTAGGAATATTATAAGGAGGCTGACACATGAATATACTGATTGTAGATAGTAACAAAGATGATATTACCCTGCTCACAGGTGCGGGAATAGTTTTGATCCATTGTTATTCGGAGGTGTTATAATATACTTATGATTACACAGGAACAAATAGAGAATATAGTAAATACAATAAAAAAATATCTAAGCCAAAGGCGATATATCTTTTTGGCAGTTATGCTTCTGGTTCTCCGCATGAAAATAGTGATTTAGATATAGCAGTAATTAAAAATAATGTACAGGATAAGCATAAGGAGTTGTACGAAATTCGCAAAGCGCTGTTTAATTTTGGGATTCCAATGGATTTGGTGCTTTTTGATGATAAATCATACAAGAAACAGCAATCTATATATGGAACGGTTCAATACGAAATTGCACATAAAGGAAAACGGCTTGCATGAAGAAAAATAACCTTGATCCTAAAGAATGGCTGTTTTATGCGCAAGCTGATCTTGATTCAGCAGAAATACTTTTGAATAACACACAAAATTATCTTTATATCCGCATATCATTCGCATCAGGCAATTGAGAAAATAATCAAACGATATTTAATGATCAATAGCATACAATTTCCTTTTATTCATGATTTGTTAGTCTTAATAAAATGTGCCTCGCAATTAAAAGATTTTTCAGATTTTTTGCGCGATGCATCTTTTCTTATGGATATATACGTGACTACTAAGGAACTCACGAATATTTTTGTCCGGTATCTTGTTGACTGCCTTGACATCTCAGTACACTATAACGGTGACCATTGTTTTGAGGTTATTGCATCCCTGCTGAGTTCGTTTCCTTCTTCCAACGTCAGAGCTGTAATCAAAGTTCCTGTGCCTGATATTAATGAACAAATCAAAATTGCTCAATGTGCTGTTGTGTTAAATAAAGAACTTGAACAACTTAATACCAAAAGAGCCGTTATAAAAACACAAAAAAAAGGTTTAATGCAGGTCTTATTGACTGGAAAAATCAGGGTGAAATTATGACAAGATTTCCTGTGCGCAAATTAAACCTTTTGTCTGGCTATGATTACGGTTGTCCTAATTCGTATTTTATTACCATAAACGCAAAAAACAGAATCCCGTATTTTGGAGAGATCTATAACGGTGAAATGATTCAAAATACATTAGGGCAAATTATAAATAAACAACGGCATTTGTTATTTGATCAATATGGTTATTTAAAAATGGATGTATTCATTATAATACCAGACCATGTACATGCAATTATCCATATTGTAGGGAACGGTCGCG
The DNA here is from genome assembly GCA_003242895.1 of Candidatus Margulisiibacteriota bacterium. Taxonomy (NCBI): domain Bacteria; kingdom Bacillati; phylum Candidatus Margulisiibacteriota; species Candidatus Margulisiibacteriota bacterium. The sequence goes on along the minus strand of QKMY01000026.1, from coordinate 8,616 downwards.
ACCGTTCCCTGCACCACCAAAACAACCTTTTCGGTGTCCTTTTGCCACACCTGACAGGCTGACGCCAACGATGTTTCCGGCAAGGTTCATCAAAGATTACCTGAAGGAGATAGCTGAAGTATTCAAGCAAATCAATAGAGTTGAATCCTAATGATAGGAATGCTAAGGTAAAACATAACAAAGAAAATAGATGGATGATTTCCCTGGAGATACGATACATTACTAGCTGTATTAATGGAGGTTGTCTATGGCATATAATTATCATTCCACAAAACATATAGCTCAACAAGGACCCAAGAAATCGAGACCGGACTTTCAATCGATTGCTTTTATCAGCAAGGTGAAAGACATTTATAATCAGATCTCACCCTTTTTGCATCCTGTTTTGTCGTTAATAGATCCCTTGGTATCGCGGGTGACGAGTCTTTATGATTATTTTACAGCTGATGAAGAAGATTTACTTCCGGAGTCCGGCTATTCTTTTAAAGAATCCGCTTCAAATTATTGGCAGGATCAAGCAGCTGATGCCGACCTTGATCCTCTTGTTATACAAAAAAAGATTGCGGATCACATGAACACGCTAACCGAAGCAGAGCTGTCTCATCTCTCCAAGGCCAAGCAGGAACTGGAAAAAATGGCAGACGAGCTTAAAAGCCGACAGGAAAAGGTTAACCATATTAACGATACGAACAAACTGATGTTTTTAGAAAAAAGCATTCAATTTATCAAAGATCTTTTATCATTACGCAATATAGAAACGATTCCGGTAATAGTATAATCACATCTATAATTAAGCTAGCCGCCCGTCCGGGGAAGGGCAGCTTTTACATCTTTACGCCTTACGAAAAAACAAGTTTATCATTTTTTTCCGATACGGTTATTTTCCCTTCCCTGATATGTCCTTTGATAATCTCTGCTGCGATCGGATCTTGGATTTCTCGCTGAATTACTCTTTTCAACGGCCGGGCGCCGAATGCCGGATCAAACCCGGCTTGAGCAAGATAATCTATGACCGGCTCATCATAGACAAGTTCCAGATTGCGGCCTTCCAGCCTTTTTTTGAGTGTATTGATCTGTATTCTGACAATATCCTTTATCTGATCAGGGCCTAACGAGTTGAAGACTACTATTTCGTCTACCCGGTTAATGAACTCCGGTCTGAAGGTAGATAACAGTATCTCTTTAATTTTTTTCTCTAATTCTTCTCTTCGTCCGGGACCTAGTTCCAATATATAATCACTTGCGATGTTAGAGGTCATGATAATAAGCGTATTTTTAAAATCGACAACTCTTCCCTGACCATCAGTAAGCCGGCCTTCATCAAGAATTTGCAGGAATATATTGAAGACATCCCTATGAGCTTTTTCAATTTCGTCGAACAATATAACGGAGTATGGCTGTCGACGTATTGTTTCGGTCAATTGTCCTCCCTCTTCATAGCCGACATATCCCGGCGGCGATCCGATGAGACGGGCAACTGAATGCTTCTCCATGTATTCTGACATATCGATCCGTACCAATGCCTTTTCGCTATCGAACAGGTATCCGGCCAATGCCTTCGCCAGTTCTGTTTTTCCAACTCCGGTCGGGCCCATGAAGATAAACGAGCCAATAGGCCTGTTTTCCTCTGATAATCCGGCGCGTGATCTGCGGACCGCATTAGCTATAAGCGAGATTGCCTCTTTCTGTCCGACAACTCGCTCTTCGAGTATTTCTTCTATTTGAGAAAGTTTCGCCATTTCGCTTTCCAGCATTTTTGACACCGGGATTTTAGTCCAGGCAGAAATAACTTCACAAATTGCTTCTTCGTTAACCTCTTCTGTGAGTATCGGCGATTTTTCTTTTAATTGTTCTAATTCTTCCTGCACTTTCTTGAATCGGGCTTGCAGGTCAACGAGTTCACCAAACCTGATCCGCGAAACTTTTTCATAATCACCGGATCTTTCATAATACGCTTCCTCGGTTTTTTTCTGCTCTATTTTTTCTTTCAGGTCTCTTATTTTTGCAAGCACGCTCTTTTCTGCTTCCCAACTTAATTTAAGCGTTTTGATTTTTTCATTGAGCTCTCTGAGTTCTTCTTCGATTTTCTCAAGACGTTCCTGACTGGCAGGATCTTTTTCTTTGACCAAAGCCTGTCGCTCGATTTCTAAGGTTAACCGTCTTCTTTCGAATTGATCAAGTTCGGTCGGCATGCTGTCAAGCTCAATCCGGAGCTTCGAAGCAGCTTCATCAATAAGATCGATGGCTTTGTCCGGCAGGAACCGATCGGTAATGTACCGGTTAGACAGTGTCGCGGCAGCAACAAGTGCAGAATCTTTGATCCTGACGCCGTGATGCACTTCATACTTGTCTTTTAGTCCGCGAAGTATCGAAATGGTGTCCTCAACCGAAGGCTCTTTTACAATGAGAGGTTGGAATCTCCGGGCAAGCGCAGCGTCTTTTTCGATATGTTTGCGGTACTCGTCCAGTGTAGTCGCTCCGATGCATCTGAGGTCTCCTCGTGCCAGTGCGGGCTTGAGCATATTTGAGGCATCCATTGCGCCTTCAGCAGCACCGGCGCCTACAAGGGTATGGAGCTCGTCGATGAAGAGTATTATTTTCCCATCTGAGTTTTCGATCTCTTTAAGCAACGCTTTTAACCTGTCTTCGAACTCTCCCCGATACTTAGCGCCTGCAATCAAAGATCCAAGGTCTAACGCAATAATAATTTTGTCTTTGAGGATTTCTGGGACATCTTTATTTACGATCCTCTGGGCAACACCTTCTACAATCGCAGTCTTTCCAACTCCGGGTTCTCCAATAAGGACAGGATTGTTTTTTGTTCTTCGGGTTAATACCTGCATGATCCTTCTTATCTCTTCATCTCGGCCGATAACCGGATCGAGCTTGCCGTTTTTGGCGAGTTCATTGAGGTTTTTGGTAAATCTTTCGATAACATTCATTTTTGCTTCCGGATTAGGATCTTCAATTCTGGAAGAGCCGCGTATTTGCTTGATAACATCCAATAGTTTCTCTTTTGTAATACTATATGTGTTAAATACCTGCTTTATTGAGGTGCTGCCTGTATCGGCTATCGCTAATAATACATGTTCTACGCTAACGAACTCATCTGTCAAATTTCTGGCTGCTTTTTCTGCACTGTTCAAAATCTTTTCAACATTTCTTGATAGATATTTTTGTCCGCCGCTAACTTTCGGGTATTTCTGAACTAATGAAATAACGTCGGATTCGAATTGCTTTATGGGTACTTCCAGTTTCGTAAGCATGGACGGGAGTATTCCGCCTTCTTGCTGTAGCAGTGCCAATAGCAGATGTTCCGTTTCTATCTGCTGGTTTTCATATTCTTCAGCTATGAAACTGGAACTTTGTACGGCTTCCTGCATCTTTGCGGTTAATTTTTCAAAATTCATTCTTTTTCCCCTTTCAAATTGAACTGATTCCTTTAGCCTTCCGGTCAGCTTTTTTATTTCCTAACAATTTTGATGCCAATTATATGCTGTAGTTTAAAAAAGCGATATAAGCTATATTGGATTAAAAAAACGCAACAACGTCCCGCCAGGCGTTTTGTTTGAAAAAAAGATTTTGCGGGAATAATAAAGATATTATAAATAGAATATAATATATACCAGAAAAAATCGGTGCAATATTTTACATCAATATCTACGATAAATAAGTACAGATAGGATTCGCAGAAAATAGGAGTTTATTTATGTCTTTCAAAATATCAGATTTTAACCCGGTAAATATTTATCATAACATCACCGGAAGCGGGCAGAATAAAGGAATTTCTGCGTCGAACGGATATGGTAGCGACAGTGCAGCTATAAGCCAGGAAGCTAAATCCCAGAGTGCCCCAAAAGAAGATAAAGGATGGTCGCTGAGCGGCTGTGCAGATTCAATAGGCAAGTTTTATTCAGGTGCTAAAAAAGTAGTTGTTAACGGTGTCGAAAAAGCCAAGGACGTAATTATGAGCGCCCCGGAGAATTTATACAATGCCTTTGTTGGTATGGTTGATATGGGGAAGAGCTTTTTTGGAGGGATCGTTAAAACTGGAAAAAGTTTATTTGAACGTGTCATCGATACTGCAAAAAGCGTTATTGGAGGTGCAGTGAATTTTGTCACGGAATTGTTTAGTGCGGCTAAAAGTACCGTCGCAAGTTATGTAGCCCAGAGTGTCAGATCAATGCTTGCTGAGGTGATGCAATCAGGAAGTGATAACCCTTCAAAACTTGGTACAAAGGGTTCTTCCGGCTCATCTGCAGCAAGTCTCAAAAAAGAATTTGATAACATTTTCACCGACTATAATAGATTTGTTAATGACCGGCCGGAATTAACGGAAATGAGAAATAATGATAAGAGAAACAAAACCCTTGAGTATATAAATAAAGGTATTTTATCTGATAATGAAGAGAAGGCTAAGGGAAGCTTATTAGCCAAACTCTGTGCGTTTGAGAAAAAGATCCCCGAAGGTGAAAAAGGTGACCCCTATAGAGATCAGGTTAAGAACTTGAGAGATATTATCTATACACGTTCAATTACCTTGGCGGATAAACTTTCAAAGGTCAACAGTAACGTGGCATAATTGAGAGAATTCCTCGGACTTTAGTCCGGGGTCATTCATTTCCATAACTTTTCACTATAGTCCTCTTATTCTCGCGTTAACTTTATTTATAAAGAAATTCTAATTGTATCAGATTTGCCTATAATGGCCCCGTCACTGGTCACATGTCACTCGTCAAACGCATACTAAAAATAGGGAACAATAAATAAACGCGTCATCCCAGCATGTTTTTAGCTGGGATCCATCTTATACAGCCCGACGGTCCTACAGTCATGAAGATGGCAAGGGTGCAATCCATATGGTAAGTGCCTGGGCAGAGCAAAACAGCATGGTATTAGGATATATAAAAACAGAAGAAAAATAAGTCTTAATTATGGAGAAATATTTTTACGTTTATATATTGGCGTGATATTTATAATAGGCTATAGTTATGGATCCCTGATAAGGACATTCAGGAATGACGATCGGTTAGTATGGCCGCAACCAGTAATTAGGACGATTGCCGATTGTGAATTAGGAAGTTGATTTGGTTTTTGTATGTATTAATCGTATTATATGACCCAGTTTCATTCCAAACAGGGATTATGCTAATTGAAGATAAATAATCGAGCATCCATATATTTTTAGTTGATAGTGGCTTTTCAAATACAAGCACTAATATAGCCTGTGGTAAATCTTGCAAATAGCGATATTCAAATAATTGGCTTACACCTTTTCTTAATTGACTTCTTTCGTTATCCAAATTGATTGATTTCATTTCAAATATGTAATCAATATTATATATTTTCGATGCTAGATCAATAAGTTGATTTGCTTTTGGTATGCAATTTATATCTCTAATTCTTTTTGCAATATCATTCACAAGACTTATGTGTGCTAGATTTGCACGATCAGTTTTTGCAGAATCTTTATAGTATGCAATAACCTCATTTGCATTAGATAAACGTTGATGAACTGTTGAATACTCATTTAAATCAGAAGTCTTTGGTAAAATAGGCTCGTCGGGTTCAGTTACCTCAAGTATAGATATTTTTTCAGTGATTTTATTTGTTAAAGACAATTTGTCAGCTGTTATTTTTATGATTTCAAGCGATTGTAACCAAGATGAAATAGAATTGATTCTTCTATGTAAAATGGATTTGCTTGCATTTTCTGTTACTTCTTGTAACCACTTTATCATATTGTTTCTATCAATTCCTTCTGGATGTAATTCCAGAAAGCTAATGAATCTTTGAAAAATCTGGATACTTAGAACTTGTTTGAGTAAAAGAGGATTGTTGATGGAAGGGTCTAATAGAAATTGCTTGCCTATTGTTGTTAGAACTGCGGTGTTCTTATTATTATTTATAAATCCCAATAGTTCAGCAGCATTTCTATAATATCTACCTTGGCGGTCTACTTTGCCTAAAGCATTCCCAATTTCAATATCGCTTTTGGCGCCATTCCCAACCGTTACTACAGTTTTAACAACTTCTGATAAAACATCTGCCTGCGGAATGTTTTTACTGTATATTTTCACATTAATACCCCACGAAGATGTATTCTTTAACGTTGTTTCGATTTTCTCCTGCTTTATGACCATGTGTTCCAAAGCAGTATTTATGATCAATTGCTTCAACGTGTACTTGTTTTTTGTATTTTGCTAGTAACTCTACGATTTCAGTTTGTGTGGGAAATGAATTTGATGAATATGATACTAGGAGTATTGAGTCTTTGTATTTTTTAAATAGTTTATCAAATGCTTCAAATGCGCCAGTTCTGGAACTAAAAGGAGTAGGATAGCTTTTGAATTTTTTTGTTTTAGTATGCCATTGCATTTCCACGTTTTTCCAATCCCTGGCAATACCTTCAACGAAATGATATCTTCTTACGTATTCATTATCAGATAATGGGCTATAGTAGGGTGGATCCATATATACTAAATCTGGTTTTACTGATAGTTGTAGTGCATCAAAGTTTTTTGCTGAGTTATTCAATCCATTATCAAAAACCGCTTTATTAATGATTTTAATTGCATTTATAAATTGGTCTTGGAATGATGTCTTTAAATCTTTTCTGCCATCATCATACTTATATCCAACATAAGTGAAGATGCCTCTAGGTCTTTTTTTTACGCATGCTCTGATTAATGCTGTAGTGGCTATTGCTTTCTTTTTTTCATTAGTGATTTTTTGAATATTAGCCCTTATGTTGTCGATTAATAAATTATCTTCATCTGGGAAATATAAATCTTTAAAAGTTTCTGATACAAAATGGTCATTATCACTACTTGAACTTATTAAAAAATAAATGTCTTCTTCGGTTAATGTAACATCGTTGTTTTCAATGAGAGCCTTGGCTATGCAGTGATTCATCGTCATGTAATCATTAGTAATAACGCTTTTTCCCTGAGCCTTGAACATATATGAAACTATTCCGCTACCACTGAATAAATCCAAAACTGTGTTGAATTTGAAGTTGGATGCAATGTTCCATATATGCGGAAGTATTGCTGTTTTTCCTCCCATATATCTTGTGGCTGGGAATTTTTCAATTTGCTTTGGCAAAGGATCCGGGACGAGTTGAAAAAAGATTTTCTTTTTAGGAGGGATATTAACAATAATATCTTCCCCTGTTCTTTTATTGCCTTTACAATTAATGTATCGTTTAGTTTTTACGACTTCTATATCAAAACCACTTAAATAATCGTACACTAATGGATGGTTGGAGTTTGTTAAAATTATGTGGCAACCTAATTCATGCAGTCGTGTGATTTCATAGAATAGTTCAACATGATCTTCTTCATAAAATTGCTCTTTAGTATATCTTTTAAAATCAGAGAAGTCAGATATAGGTAAATAAGGAGGGTCTAAAAAAATGAGATCATTTTCTTTTGCATTCTTTAATAAGATTTCTTTATAATCACCTAATATTATTTTTGTGTTTTGCATCGCCTGTGACGTAGCGGCTAAATTTTTTTCATCAATGAAATTTGGATTCTTATAATTACCATAAGGTACATTGAATTGGCCATTTTTATTAACTCTGTAGAGACCATTAAAGCAAGTTTTATTCAAATATAGTGTTCTCGCTGCGGCTTTAACGCTTGAAAGATCTTCAAATTTCCAGGCTCTAACCGCAGAGTAGAAGTCTTTATCTGGATAAAAGTTTTTAAGTTCGACAATAAGACTACTTAGTTGGTTTTTAATAATACTATATAGATTTATTAATTCAGGATTTGAATCTGCTATTATTGATTTTTCAGGATTTAGGTGGAAAAAAAGTGCGCCGCCTCCAATAAATGGTTCAATATATGTTCCATATTCTTTAGGGATATATTTTTCTAAAGAATTAATTAGTTGTTGTTTGCCGCCAGCCCATTTAAGAATTGGCTTGGATTTGATAGGTAACTTTTTTTGCTCTGGGATCATACTTTTACCTCTATAATAGATATTGTAACTTGAAAGGCTAATTTAATAAATGACAAGATTTCTGATTCTTTTCCCATTTTACTATATAGTTACTATCATTATTTGATAGTTAATCGTTTGTTTATTTCTTTGTTTTTGCACCTGACAGGGTATGAAAAGCAAGCGTATGGAACCTAATGGATGAAAGGGTCATGAGACCAATTTGTCATTCGGGTTGGAAGTGATTCTGGGGTGCATGGAGGTAAGGAGATGTGTCAAGTACCAGATGATCGATTATGTAAGCCGTATGCGGGAAAACCGCACGTACGGTTTGACGAGGGGCTGCCGACGAAGCCTGAAAATGGATTAGTCGGTAGTCTACTCTACAATCAAGTATAATAAGTTTTATTATGGAGAAATATTTTTACGTTTATATATTGGCTAGCAAGAAAAATGGTACTTTATATATTGGAGTGACATTTATAATAGGCTATAGTTATGGATCCCTGATAAGGACATTCAGGGATGACGATCGGTTAGTATGCGATTGCCCTGCGGTCCACTCGCAGCAGTTCTAATTATGAGTTTTAGCGCTGATAAACATTGAGTTCAGGCAATAAAGTATCCCTATTGGGATGATTATAATAGGGACGAGTCGCTCCCTAT
>QKMY01000025.1 GCA_003242895.1 Candidatus Margulisiibacteriota bacterium | reverse complement strand
AGATAAAGTTATGCGGGGATAGAAATAGGGTTGAAAGGAAAAGCGCGGCAGAGGCTTTAGGCAAAATGGGGCCAGCTGCTAAGGCAGCAGTTCCCACGTTAATAAAGTTATGCGGTGATAGTAATAGTGATGTAAGGAAAAGCGCGGCAGAGGCTTTAGGCAAAATGGGGCCAGCTGCTAAGGATGCAATTCCCGCGTTAATAAAGTTATTCGGTGATAGTTATGTAAGGGACCTCGCCATAAAGGCATTATGCAAAATGGGGCCAGATGCAGTTCCCGCGTTAATAAAGTTATGCGGTGATAGTGATAGAGATGTAAGGATAGACGCCGCAGAGGCATTAGGCAAAATGGGACCAGCTGCTAAGGATGCAATTCCCGCGTTAATAAAGTTATGCGGTGATAGTGATAGCGTTGTAAAGTTATTTGCGACCCAAAATATTGTTGTTCTTGGTGCAGTAGATTCGGAAAAAAAATCAAAAAGCATAACAACTCTATTAAGTAATGGATTTGTCAAAGAAGCCTTGTTGCTGGAGCTTAAATATGCTTTGAAGGCGAATGAGGCACATCTGGCAGCACTATTACTGATCACTTTGAGTCTGCTGGTAAGCACTAAGGTAAAACATCGGGATAAAATAGCGCAGCTTCCTTCTAGTATCAAGTTTGCTGTCGAGCATTATATTAAAGCCGGGAATTATCGTGACAGGTATTTCCAACCTAATGCAAAAGATTATTTTAAGTTTCTTTTATTTAGTGCTTTGTTTGTCATCGCTGCCAAGCTTACCCCTGTTAAAAGTGATCTTGTTTATTATGCTGAAGAATTGTGGTTGATTTTAAATATGCTTAATCTCAACAAAATGCAAATGTCACAATTGCTGAGAGATATAGTAAGCCTAGTCCCTAACAAGATAGACTCTCTAATCCTATTCCATAAAGATTCTCCAGGTGAACAGGCTGCTATAGTTTTTAAGCATCTTGATAAGCTCGATACTGCGTCTTCCTATGCAGATGCGGTGATTGAATTGCTGGGTAAACGAAAAGACTTTCCTGCATTGATAGCATTGCTGGGAAACAACAATTGTTACTATGCAGCAAAAAACGCCCTATCTGAATATGGCCCAGTTTCTCCGGAATTGATTGTACACTGTCCACCGGCACATGTTCCGGAACTCTATAACCTGCTTAAGATCACAGATAAAGGTCTAACTCTGGAGGCTATAAAAAAATGCGATCCGATAAAGATGCATCAATTAGCTGCCCATATTCCGAATATAGATAAGGATATAGTACTGGCATTGATTGAACATTCTGATTGGTCATCAAATATGTTGGATTTGTACAGTAAGATACCTGCGCTATTGAGAACTATGGATATTACTAAAGCTGCTGTAAATAAGAGTCGGCATGCTGCTATCTATAATGAAATCCCGCAACAGTTCAGAACTCCTGAAATTTTAAAAATGCTTATTGCCGTGTCGGATGTTGCTATGCTCAACAGGATAGAACAAAATATTAAAAATAATGAGTGTCAAATTGAGTCTGACGATGACAAAGAAGAGCTGTTGTCTTTGATCACTAATCGTGCAGTTCGGCTAAAAGCAGAAGAAGCAGCATGGGAAGCAAGGGAAGCAGAAAGAGAAGCAAGGGAAGCAGCAAGAGAAGCAAGAGAAGCATGGGAAGCAGGAAGAGCAGAAAGAGAAGAAAGAGCAGAAAGAGAAGCAATGGAGAAGGCAGCATTCGAAGAGCAAAGGTGGTATCGTTAAAAGAAACGTCCGATTATTACACAGGGGCTGGAATTGTTATTATCTGCCCCTTTTTTAGCCTCGAGAAGTACAATTCCCGGAAATGAGCAGTCGATTTAATCGAGCCGCCGGTCAGGTACATAGGCGTTAACTTAGGGATTGGCGGAGGGAGTGCTCCAGTTGCTTAGCTTGATTGACAACTGAAAAATCCCCCTCGATGAGGGGGATGTCTTGAGCGAAGCAAAAGACAGGTGGAGTTCGATGGAAAGAGGATTGAGACAACTAACTGCAAGATTAGCATATAACCCTAAGTTAACAGATCGGGCAAAAGAATTACGTAAAAATATGATGCTGTAAGAAGCGATATTTTGTCAGAATATGGAATAAAGGTGATTAGATTTACTAACCAGGAGATTAATAATAATTTTAATGGAGTATGTCAAAGAATTAACGATGAACTCCCCCTGTCTTTTGCTAGTGCGCAAGACATCCCCCTCGATGAGGGAGATATTCCCCTGCTCACTAACAAAAAAAGCTTAGCTTGATAGCTATGAACCTCAAGAAATATTGTAAAAATATCCATGTTTAACAAATATTCCCTACTGGGCATAATGGATACTATAAGTTAGTATATAATATATATGTAATTAATATTTTATATTACGCATTAAAAATGAGCATTTTGAAAATCCAAACCAAAGATCGAAATAATTCAATGCAACTTTTCGGTCCGCAAGACGATAATTCCCTAGGGGCAGACTAGGTTTATCTATCTGTTCCTGTAAATAAGGGTGGCAGACGCTAACCCAATGATAAATTTAGGAGCTGCACATGAGCAATAATGTTGAAAAAACTTCATCCGGGAATTCTTCCTCTACGGTGTTTTCAGGTATAAATAAACTCGCAGAATCGGTCAAGAATGGAATAACCGATTTTGTTAAAAAAAAAATATATACCAATACCAATACCAATACCAAATATGTAACCAATATTCCATCAACTAATAACAATAAGATTGTTCCTTCTTTTGCGCTTAATCCGGCCAAACCGGCTATGGAGCCGAAAGTAGCAGATATCGCGAAAGTGAATATTTTTGTTGATAAAAAAACTATTTTAGATAAACTTCCGGAAATTAAAGATACATTGAGTAATTATTTTGAAAATCCAAATGAAGATAAACTTGTTTTTAAATCTGATTTGGCGGCGGTGGCTGAAGCTATTAAGAATTCTAATCTGACAGATGATCAGAAGAAAGTGTTTCAGGAGATTTTGTCTGCCAGGCTACAGGATGAATCTACCAAGCTACATAATGAATCTACCAGGCTACAGGATGATTCTACTCTTAATACCCCCAATTTAACCTTTGATCCCTACCAGAAAGGGGCGATCACTTCGCAGAACCAGGCGTACCTGCTCAAACTGGTTGCCGAAAAGATCGGAATAGAATCGAATGATGATAATAAGAAAGCCCTGATTAAACATTATGACAGCTTACTGCTGGGTTATGTCTACCTGATGGGCAAGAATGGGATTAATGGCGGCAATGCAGCCGGGACGTCATATATTAACAGTGACTACGATATCCACAGTCCGAGTCAGGAACTCCGCAATCCGTCATCCGGTGCCGATCTGATGTTTGTCGAAGCACTGCTCAAGCGGCTGCAGATGAATTATGATGGCACTCCTGCAGAAGTTTATAGCTTTTATGATCAGGTTAGGCAGTATTTGCCGGGATATATTTCTAACAGTACTGAGTTTAAGTCGCTTGGGAATGGGACGATGAAGGATGCAGTGAAGAACCTGACCAAATACTTTTTGGCTCAGGTAAAACTTGGGACCCTCCATAGCTTTGGCGGCAAAAACATTATTACAACATCGGTTATCACTCCCTCAAATAGCATTGCTACTCAAGATTATTGCGGACGGATGACAATCTACCCGGATATCAGCTTTACTTCGCTCTTGATGATGTCTAAGGCCATGGGGAATGATAAGGATATCCTCAAAGCACGAAAAGATATGTTTGATATTATTTACAGCGCATATAAGGACAATGGATTTATCCCGGATATGTTTGAGGTGAAGATATCCGATAAAGGTAAGATTGAGATAGGTGAGGAAAAAGATCTCAAAAACCGTGAATACAAAGAGACCGAGTATGGGCTTAAGACTTATGCTGCCATAGCCGAATCGATCTTGAGAGATGATGAATCGGAGCTCGAAAAAGATCAGCAGACAAGAGTAAAAATGATAGAAATGCTTGAAGCAGTTTATAAGAAAAAGATCGCGCCTGATCCTGCGTCCGGTGAATTCGATCCTAATAAGTTTAATGCAAATGTCGATAAATCACTTTCGATTTCAACTGCCCGTCTGATCTGTCAGGCATTGATTTTCGCGAATCCAGCGAGTCTAAAGAATCCAGCGAATCTAAAGAATCCAAAGAATCCAAAGAATCTAAAGAATCTAGAGAATCTAAAGAATCTAAAGAATCTAAAGAATCTAGAGAATCTAAAGAATCTAGAGAATCTAGAGAATCTAAAAGCCAGTTTGGAAAAAATCCCTAAAAATGAATCTCAATCTACACAGAACGAATTTACTTATGATATGTATACGCAGATTGCTTTTAATAACAATAATAATGCAACTGTCGAAAAAATTGATGATATGCCGGAGATTAACCTGGATCACTATTCCATGTTGGTCCTGGGCGGTGACGATTCTGCAGCCCTCTACAAAGAGATCAAGAATATGCTGAGCAGGAAAAATCTTGAGGATACCGATAAATTGTATGAACTGGTCCTGAAGTACGCTGACAAGTTTACTGATAGTAAACCGGGATTCACAGCTAATATGCTTGGTATGCAGGGCGCGTTTTCCTATTTCAATGCATTACGGGCCGGCGATATCCAAAAGCTGGCACAGAGCTTTGGGGTATCAACAGTACCAAAGTGTAACGATACTATGTTATCTCAAACAAAGAGCAAATATTCCGGGGTTATTCATGGAAAAGAAGTTAAGTACGGTGGTGTTACACCGCTCCTTCACAACCCTGGAGAGGTTTTTTCCTTTCCGTCTATTCCAGTTATTCCAACTATGGGAAATGCCGATTTGGTAACTGCATCTAACCAACAATTTTTTTCTGCTTTCAAATCTTCGAGCGATATAGAAGATCTGCGCAAAAAAATTAATACTGAAAACGGACCGGCTTACTTCCGCGCGTATTTTAATGAGCAGGTCCTTACCGAAACCAAAAATGGCAGGAACGATGCCAAGGCATTGGCACAAAAGTGTATTAATTATCTGGCACTTGCTTCATATGGAGTGATTGATACCAATTACCAGACTGCCGGTAATGTTGCAGATGTCATCGGTCTTCTGGAAGGCGCACTTTCTGATATGCACACCTATAACGAGTCACCGGTGATATTCCGGTACTTGTTAAATCAGACGGACATTTATGGTAAAAAGCAGACTGATAATATCTACTTGCAATTAGCACTCTCCCGCGCTATCCGCAAGACCAGCTTTGAAGGTCAGAAGAAAGATGTACTGACCGCTTATAAGCCGCTGGTAGAAGCCAAAGAGCTCTTATTTAATCTGGCAGATAATGATAAGAAAAATGATAGGGATCCATATAGGTTTGTTTCCAAAGTAAAAGAAGCCGATTCATGGACTGATTATGTTACGATTGATCCGGATTTTTGGCGTAGTCGAGTTCGCAACTTGTTTGGTAGCCAAGATGGAGAAAAAGTCCTCAACAACTTTGAGCAGCAAAAGCTCGCAGTTGAGAATAATGCTGATCTTATCCATGCCCAGAATCCCGTTATCAAGTCTTATGAACTGTTTATGGATGAACTGGTATCGTACTATAACGACCTGGGCCTGAACAATATGGCACTCTATTCACTCAATCTAGCCATGAATATCCAAAACAAATATGAAGGTGTTGACATGGACCTGCTTAATCAGGAACGGTTTAACCTCTCCAAATGGATGCAATCCGGTACCGATACGGTAGCTGAGAACCAAAAGTATGTAGCCCTCAATAATTCCTCTGCAATTGAAGCTGCTATTACGAGCGGGCATTCCTGGAAGGATAGCAACGGGAATAATCACGACCTTTTTGACAAATCCTACATGCCCAACCTCGAGGCAATGCGCGCAGATACTTTAGCCAAAATCGCCAATACCCCGGCACAGAAAACAGCCCTTGGCGTGGTTGCTAATTCCGTGAAGTTAGAAGGCGAGAACACTAACCTCACCGGGATAACCGCAAAACAGGTGGAGAACTATACAAATGGCCAGGCGTCGATCAAGTCGGGAGAAGACAGTCTTAATAAGATGTTCGCTAATGTCAAGAAATACCAGATCTATGACGAGGATATTGCTGGTTATTGTCAGGACCAAGCCATTGCTCCCAAGATAAATGATCTCATGAAAGAAAACAAGGATAATGAGGAACTGTCAAAGATATTTAATGGGAAAACTGGTGATGTTCAGGATACTGGGGCCCGTATCGCAGCAATGTGCCTGCTCTATGAAAAAGAAGAATATATCGCAGTTCAAAAAGGTATTGAGAATATTCTGGGAGAAGGGGACCTATGGATATTAAATACTGATTGGCAAGATAAAAACAAAGCCCTTATGACAGAGATGAAAAAGTTTAAACGGATGGAGCCTTCGGTTACTACCAATCGCAATTACCGTAAGGAAATGGTCGATACCATGCACTCATTAATCCAAAACTATTCACAACAGGCAGACTTGCTCTACAAGATCGCAAGTCAGATCTCAAGTCAGACCACAGATGAAGAAGCCCAGAAGGCTGCTGCTGCTGCTATAAAACAGGCAAACGAGTATGTGGCTAAGTCAAATGATATAGTAGCAAAAATATTTTCCAGTATCGAAAAGGATTCTAACGTACTTCAGAAGGTCGGATTGGTTAATAATTCTGATTTCCAAACAGATTATTACACATTAAAACAAGATGAAAAAAATAATAATCAATTGAGTCCGTTTGACGGCACCTCTTCGTCAGTATCTAAACGTATAGCCTGGATGCTTGATAACCATGTTTTTAATGAAGAAAAAGTTAAAGATCAAGCTGATGCAATGCGTGCCGATATCTACAAGACGATGTGTCTCGGCTACGAAGCCCGTCTAACTCAATTTATGACCAAAGAGACCAAAGACCTTGGGGTGATCAATAAGATAATCGAAGGAATGAGCAGTGTGGTGGACGATATGTTCAGGGGTACTGCCAACTATGAGATGATGTACGGACAATGGAACACTTTATTGTCCAAGGCATATATCGAAAAGGCCAAACTGCAAATGTCTGATGCTAAATCTGATGCTGGTAAGTTGACGGAAGCTGATGGTACCGCCCGGAAAGCACTGCTGATTTCGTACATGATGGCGGGGCAAAAGGTATCTTTTGATAAGGACAAAATTAAAGTTACTCTTGCAGATGGCAATGAAAAGATTTTTGACGGGTTTACTGAAAAAGAACGTATATATTTTGAAAAGGTTAACAAAGAAGCTCTCGACAAAGATGACATAAAAAATGGACGTATCACGTTAACACAATATCTTAACGATTCTGTCGTTAACAAGAATGCTGCCAATGCTACGGTCTCATACATCCGTGATTCGCTGCTGGGCATGGGTATAGAAGAGAGTCCGCTCGATAGGTTAATATACAAAGATACTTATATGATCATCAAAAGCTTTTTGGACAATAAGTACAATTACAAAGACATGGCGGCACTGCTCGCTACCGATAACGTTGATTATAGTGATCCGGACGCTTCTATCGGCTTGCTCGAAGATTTTTTGAAGCAGGAACACGATAAGTCGACTGACAAGCTGGATACCGAGAGTTTTGTTTGGGCCAGAATGTCTCTCGTTCCCCTCAAGATCGAACAGATCGTGAACAGACAGCGTAATATCCGGATGCAGCTCTCAAATGACAAACAGGCAGCGGCCACTGGTAATAACTTTAAGGAAATGGCTGCCCTATTTGATGATCTCTACGCACAGAATGAAAAGATTCTTACAATTCTTGCCGAGAAGAACGCTACCGGCGCTATCAAAGATAAGGATTCGAAGATCCTGTTTGCGATATATTGCCAAAGTTATATCAAAAATACCCAGAAAATACTCTCTTTTTATCAATCATTCGTCAAAGATTCCACGCTGGATCAACAGACCAGGAACGATGCTCTCAAGACCTTGAAAAAATATTATCTCCAGGCAACTGATATTGCCGGGTTGATCAAAAAAGATTCCTACACGCCTCAGCTTTCGCAGGATCCGCTGGTTGCTATGGTTAATAAGAACAAAGGCCTTTTCAAAGACCCTGAATTGCAACGCGAACTAGGTAGGTTTTTTACCGACAATCTCTCTAGGGATATCGATAATCTGATGCTGTATACCAATATGGTTATCAACAATGATGAAGAGCTCACGTACAATCCGAAAGGTGATGCTTTCGACACTATTCTGAGCCGCTATGGGAAACAGTCTTCTACAGAAACTGGCATGCTGGTAACTAACCCGAGTTATGACAGCAAGGTCTCTGCCAGGAACCAGGCAATGATGATGCTGGTTGCCGCTGAGATGAAACAGACTGCCGCTGAGATGAAACAG
The DNA here is from genome assembly GCA_003242895.1 of Candidatus Margulisiibacteriota bacterium. Taxonomy (NCBI): domain Bacteria; kingdom Bacillati; phylum Candidatus Margulisiibacteriota; species Candidatus Margulisiibacteriota bacterium. The sequence continues at coordinate 7,252 of QKMY01000025.1, read as the reverse complement.
ACTGACGCTGAGATGAAACAGACTGACGCCTTTGACAAGCTTTTGAAAGGGTACGAACATGTTTCTGGATATGGGAAATTTCCCGCACCATACATGGACAAGTACGGTAATCCTATCGCCATGGATTTTTATGGTAACAAAGTTGATGCCGCTGCTGCTGCTGTTGTTGCTGCGGTTGCTGCCGATGCCGCTGCCGCCGATGCTGATGCTGATACCGCTGATGGTGCTAAAGCTGCTGCTGCTGATGCTGCTAAAGCTGCTGCTGCTAAAGCCGCTGATGATGCTGCTGATGTTGACAGTCTGTTCCTGTTTGCTGCAGCTTTCGCGAAACAGGGTAAAGATGAAAATTTTCGTAATGTTGTAGAAGAACTCAAGAAACAGTTGCAATCCGGCAAAGATGTTTCGGTCGATGTATTATCTCCCCGGGTACTCGATGCTATTGCAACTAAGGACAGAGGTAATGCAGATTTCTGGCGCAAACTGAAAAAGCAATCCATGGCTACAGTACAGGAGTCATATGAAAAGAACCATATTCTTACTGACTCGGTCAACGTAACTTATGCCAATAAAGTTCTCGCTTGTAAAGTTCCGGACAAAGCACTGCAAGGATACGCAACTTACCAATATCTATCTGATCTTTCCAATAATCTTGATGATCCTAAGGTAATAGACTTCTTGAAAGTGGTTGTATCTGACGAACTCAAAAAAGATGTACTGATCATTGATTCAAAAGATCAAAATGGGTCTAAGTATACTGTCAACTTCAATGGCGATGTTAAGCTTGAACGATATGGATTCCTGAGTCGGGTCCCCTACGATGTCCTTGAGTCGGTCAGAAACAAGCTGAATATATCGGGCCGTTTTGTGCCCAACCAGGCGTTGATTTCCAAGATCAATGCCTCTTCCGGCATGCACGATGTTTATGCGCAAGACATGATTAATCTTGGAGCAAAAGGAACTGATTTTTCATCGGTGACGATTAACGAACTTCCGGTAGAGCAAAGGTCGACAGGCCAAAGCCCTTCAGAATATAATAATAATCTCTATCTGGATATCAAACGATATATCGAACTTGCCAAGGATAATAGTCAGTACGAAGTTATTTCCCTTAACCAGGCAGAAAAATACCTCACAGATATCAATAGCGAAGACAGCACAGATATCAATAGCAAAGACAGCAGTAAGGCCCGTGAAGGGGCGAGGGCTCTTGCTGATATGCTGATCAATATGAAATATAGCAGCCTGAATGCTTTGCAGAATGATGAGGACCTCTATATATCCGATGCCGGACTAACCGAGCTCTATTCGATCATGGGCCAGACAATTAAGAATCAGTCCAGTTCGCAATACTATAACCAGGACCTCCTCCGGGTAGTCCAATTACAGCAATGTTTTGGTCAGAAGCTGGAAACGTCTGATGATAAGAAGAGCATTTTTCATCAGCTACTTTATGTGCGTGTTGATAAAAAAGGTTATACTGATCCTTCTCTGCAAAATATTTTTTCTTCTCTACCTGAAAAAGTGTCAGCATCTGAAAATGTGTCAGCACCTGAAAAAGTGTCAGCAGATGTTAAAACAGAAATCAATAACAAGTGGAATTCCTATATTAAAGATCCCCAAAATGCTGTGGTTATCGATCGGTTCTTGCTGGGTAAATATCGTCCCCTGCTTACAGACCAGCCGCCAACCAAACAGCAGGATATTACCGAAGCGCTTTTACCGCTCATTCTGATTGATGAGTCCGCTAAGACATACAACGGCGCAGTGATGTCTATCGAAAAATACCAGGATATTACCAAAGCGCTTTTACTGCGCATCAAAGGCGAAGAGTTGTCTATCGAAGATTACAATAATACTTACGATAATTTTAACGATAATCAGCGTTCTTTAGTAAAAACTTTTGATGCTTCGACTGCAGCCGTTATCAAGTCTTATGTTGAGAGTTCGATGCTCAGTGCCTATATGAAGACCAACCAGGTAGACAAAGCCAGTGAGTTGGCTAAGTCTATACTCGAATCTTACACGAATACCAACCAGGTAGACGAAGCCAGCAAGTCAGACAGTTCTAAACTCGAATCATCCAAGGGTTATTATCTTGATCCGTTCAAGAACGCACTTATGTCGCTGGCCTACGCCAATATGCGCAACGGAAACCCGGCACTCGGGCAGGAGTTGGCTAATCTGATTAAAGATAAGTCAACCGGTGCCGAAGCCTATGAAAAAAAGGTCAGTATAGGTAAAAATGGACAGGATGACGTTTTTGTCCCTGGTCAGGTTATCGCAGATATCGTTAACGGTATGAACGAGATTGAACGCAAGAGCTTCATTAGCCTATGCTCAACAGCTACAGGAGCTGCCTCTTCGAAAGAAGACCAGAAATCGCGATTAGAATTTAGCAACCAAGTTATTGATGATGAGTATTACAAAAAAGCTTTTGAAGATGTTAAGGTCACCAAAGGCGCTGTAAATATAATAGATGATCCGGTACTATACCGCTACCTTGACGCAAAGCTTCAAACGATTACGATACCGGCTTATTATAATGTTTTAAACAATGGCGCCCAAAAACCTGAAGATCTAAAAGGCATAAGTGATTTGATCGATGCACTCGATACTAACTATTCCGGCGAGGATGAATTTTTCAAATTTGCAAAAAATAACCCTCAATTGATTAAGAATATTCTTGGCTGCTCAAATGAGATGGAGTATAGCCTATACAAAATGCAGGCTGCTAATTCATTTGAGGAAAGCCTTTTAGCTCTTGCGTCCGACTATAAAGATCAAGGCAATTACGTATTAGCATATATGCTTACAGATGTAGTTGAAGGGGAGATTGTCATTAATGATGCAGGCAATCTGGAAACAAGCGGTATAGCTAAAGGAACTAACGCGGAAGACCATCTTAATGCGTTCAACAGCCTCGCTGCCACGGACAAAAATTCCATACTTGAACAGTGTAAAATAGCTGCAAAAATGAAATCAAAAGCTGTAGCCATTCCGGGATTAAGCAACGAGGTAAAAATATTATTTAATAAGATTAGTATTTTAGAGATAAAAATTAGTGAGCATCAAAAAGATAGCAGTAAACTCGATGGCAAGATTATAGCGAAGAAGAATATGATTGAAGAACTTGAGAAAAAAATTAAAACTAATGGTGTTTGGGAATCCATTATTCGTACGCCGGTCATTGGTGATTTTCTTCAATTGTTCCCTGGAAAAGATGAGAAGGATTATGACAAAGAAGAGGAACCCTGGAAAAGCGAGTTGTCTAATTCACGTAAGGAGCTTGAAACTGCAGAAAATGAACTGAAAACATTGCAGACTAAGAAAAAAGCTCTTGAAAACGACATTGCTGAGCAGAAAACAGAGTTAAAGAGGGAGGAAAATTTACAGACAGCAACTACGCAAAACGATTTGCTGATCTTAACCAAGGCAGAGGCATACTATACTGAAGGAACTATTGATCAAAAACGTGCGGGCCACGAGCAGGATGCTGATAAAAGGACCGATTTATTAAATGCAGCAATAGGTAATTATTCAAAAGTTGGTGAATATGTTCAGTCTTCGATTGAGCACGAGGCAGCTCTTCTTGAAACTAATTTCTGGGCTGGAATGGGTATTGTCGGATGCACGATCAAAAAGAGTGAAAAAGGAGAGGACGAGAATCGGAATGTTATATATGATGACGCACTCCTGTCAGAAGCCCAGGCTAAGCTAGGTGATGTTAAAGAATTTGTAAATAAACTTGGCAAAGAAAACTATGCAAAGTTCTCTGATAAAGAGAAAATTAGCACCTTTTTATCTGAAATTATAGTGAAAGATGCAGAAATTACCCTTCTTAAAGGTGATTGTGCAAAAGCGCGTGAGATGCTTGAGCCTGAGCTGAAGAATAAGAACTCAAGTGCTTACCTTTTACTTGCCCGTATCTGCATGAAAGAAGCGGATGTACTTTCTGAAAAATTAAAGAACACTACAGATGAAGCAGAAAAGAAATCGCTGCAAGCCGAGCGAGAACAGAAATATAACGAGGCTATTGCTGGCATAAACGACCAGGAAGGCTCTGAATTCAACGGTATGTTGGATAAGCTCAATGCTTCTGATCCGAAGAAATCCTTAACGAATAAAATAGTCCAGAAGTTCCAATTGGGTGTCCTGTACAAATTAAAGGGTGATTATAATACCGCACGGGAAAAACTGATCGCGGCCAAAACTCTATTTACCGCTCAGAGGGCAGCTCATTATCTCTATGATACAGACATGCTCAGGAATATTGAATGGGAATTAGCCGATATCGATAAAATGGATGACGGATCAGCCAATACCGGGAAATACGCAGCTATCCTCGATGCTTTTAACACTGCAGATACTCCGGAAAAAGTACTTGAATGTTTAGGTGAATATGCTGATATTATGAAGATTTCCGGTATTTATAACAACCTTTCACCGGATGACAAACTGATGGTTGCAAAAGGCTTATTATCTGTCAGAAAAGACCAACAAAACGGAAAATTCGAAAGCTTCTATAGCATCGGCGGTATAGCAACTGACGTCATCACTGCTTTACCGGCAATCAATGCTATTAATAATGCTAAAAGTAAAGAAGAGGTCAAAGCAGCTCTTGATGAATCCTCAGGAATATTGAAGATTGATGGCAATTACGGAAAACTGACTGACGACGCTGATAAGCTGATCATCGCCGAGGCAGTATTAATGGCTAGAAAAGATAAGAATGGAATTGACAAACCATTTGATACTCCATATATGATTGCCGCAATTGTAAATGACAATATTAATGGCCTATCAATAATAAATGCGATCAATTTACCAGGTGCAACGAGCGCGACAATTCTGAAAGCTTTGCAAGATAACAGTCAGGTGTTGGTAGTAGTGGATCCTGCAACGAAAGAAAAGAAAAATGTATGGCCGAATGACCTTGAGACGCAGCAACTGATATCAGAAGGAATATTTAAAACGATCAAAAATAAAGAAGGAAACAATAACTATAGAACGATCTATGATGTATCCGCAGCAGTGGAAAGTTTTGGCGCAGGAGCAGCGATCGTAAAACCGATCAACGAGGCGACAACAAAAGAGCAGATTAAGACCCTGTTAGACAATAATATCTCAGCCCTTGATATTAGCGGAACTTACGGAACATTAACCAGCGACTCTGATAAGTTGTTGATAGCCGAAGCAGTTCTGAAAGCCAAAAATAATACACCATTGACCACAACGTACGATGTAAAAGCCGCAGTCGATCAGGCTTGTTCCGGTTTGCCCTTGGTCAAGGATTTTAATGCAGCTACAACAAAAGAGCAGATTAAGACTCTGTTAGACAGTAACCTCTCTGTTTTGGACATTAGCGGGACGTATGGAACTTTGACATCAGATTCCGATAAGCTGTTGGTAGCTGAAGCAGTACTGAAAGCTAAGAATAATGCATCGCTAACGACAACGTACGATGTAAAAGCCGCAGTCGATCAGGCTTGTTCCGGTTTGCCCTTGATCAAGAGTTTTAACGAGGCGACTACAAAAGAAGAAATCAAGGTCCTATTGGATAGCAATATTGCAGCCCTGAATATTAGCGAGACCTATGGGAACTTAACCGGTGACGCTGACAAAATGTTAGTAGCTGAAGCGGTTTTGAAATCCAAAAATTATGCTCCGGTAACAACAACCTATGATGTTAAAGCCGCAGTTGACCAATGTTTTGCGAATTTAACCTTGATCAAGAGTTTTAACGAGGCTACAACGAAAGAACAGATCAAGGACCTGTTAGACAATAATATCGCTGCCCTGGATATCAGCGGGACGTATGGGATTTTAACAACAGATTCTGATAAGCTGTTGGTAGCCGAAGCAGTACTCAAGGCTAAGAATAACACATCATTTGTCACAACATACGATGTAAAAGCCGCCGTCGATCAGGCATGTACGAACTTGAATGCAGTAATTAGCTCGGGTGGTGCTAGTACAAACGGACAGAATCAAACCTTAATCAAGAACTTGAATGCAGCGACAACGAAAGAAGAAATTAAGACCTTACTAGATAGCAATATAGCGGCTCTGGATATTAACGGAACGTATGGGACGTTAACCAGCGATGCTGATAAGTTAATGATCGCTGAAGCAGTATTAAGGGCAAAGAATTATTCCCCGTTTACAACAACCTATAATGTTAAAGCCGCGGTAGATCAATCCTTTGCAAATTTAAGCTTAATTAAGAGCTTTAATTCAGCAACAACCAAAGAACAGATCAAGACCTTACTAGACAGTAACATAGCTGCACTGGATATCACTGGAACATACGGAACGTTGACATCAGATTCCGATAAGCTGTTGGTAGCTGAGGCAGTACTTAAATCTAAGAATTATTCCTCGTTTATCACGACGTACGACGTAAAAGCGGCAGTTGACCAATCATATACTAACTTGGCTTTAATCAAGAACCTGAATGCAGCGACAACGAAAGAACAGATCAAGACTTTACTAGACAGCAACATAGCTGCCCTGGATATCAGTGGAACGTACGGAACATTAACTAGTGATGCTGACAAACTGTTAGTCGCTGATGCAGTGCTCAAGGCGAAGAACAATACTCCGTTCACAACAACTTATGATGTGAAGGCAGCTGTAGATCAGGCATGTTCAGGTTTAACCTTGATTAAGAGCTTTAACGAAGCTACAACCAAGGAAGAAATTAAGACCTTACTAGATAGCAACATCGCCGCTCTGGACATCAGCGGAACGTACGGAACGTTAACAACAGATGCCGATAAATTACTCGTAGCTGATGCAGTACTCAAGGCAAAGAATAATACTCCGTTTACAACAACCTATGATGTGAAGGCAGCCGTTGATCAGTCCTTTGCAAGCTTGTTTCTAATCAAGAGCTTTAACGAGGCAACCACGAAAGAACAGATCAAAACCCTGCTAGATAGCAATATAGCTGCCCTGGATATCAGCGGAACGTATGGAACGTTAACAACAGATGCTGATAAGCTATTAGTAGCTGATGCAGTGCTCAAAGCTAAGAACAACACTCCGTTCACGACAACTTATGATGTGAAGGCAGCTGTAGATCAGGCATGTTCAGGTTTAACGTTGATCAAGAGTTTTAACGAAGCTTCAACCAAGGAAGAGATCAAGACTTTACTAGATAGCAACATAGCTGCTCTCGATATCAGCGGAACATATGGAACGCTAACTAGTGATGCTGACAAGCTATTAGTAGCAGATGCAGTGCTCAAGG